>NZ_CBFHNB010000031.1:0-24457 GCF_965657105.1 Puniceispirillum sp. (SeqCode) | reverse complement strand
TAAAAATTGATAAAAATGGACAACAGGACTTGGTTTCCAGAGCTTTCTCGTCTTTAAAACAAGTAATCTGACCTTACAAGCTTAGTAGGTATGGATGCCAAGCTGGGCGCAAAGGATTATAGTATCCCGATGCATTCGGGCGCAGCGCGGTATTTCAAAGAAATTGGTGCAATGTAATCAAACCAATTATCTAGTTGAATAATTTAGCCGGGAAGATGCTCTTTGACATCGTCTCGGCCTTTTTTCTGATTAAAAAAATGAAGCAGTTAACATGCGCTATAAGTGTATTCGTGCCTTCTGGCTTTATGTTTTACAACAAAGCTCCCAGATCCCGATCCCTTCACCTCTGAGGCAAGCTTTATTAATTTAGGAAAAGTATAGGTAATACTGATCAATTGTGGGGTCCGTTGTGGGGTCCAAATTGGTACAGTTAGAATTTATGACTCAGATCAGTGGTTTACGGCAGAGTTTGGAATCCTGTCTCTCCGCCACACCCCTTATCTTCATTTCATAATTTAGTTTAATACATACCCATTAATCTATGATTATATTAGATATTCATTGGCATATAACGCACTATTATATCAATTAAACCAAACTTAATCTGGATTTAGGATTATAATTCGGAGTCATTAAATTCAATCTGCAGGGTGCACAAAAACTTTAATGGATTGAATCGCATTATTGCCAAAACCACCTACGTCAAAGGGGGGATCTATTGGCTGAGTTGCCCCAGTTTCGTCTGTGGCTCTGCACTGTAATATGTGCTCTCCAGGTTCTGCATTCCAAATATATTGCCAAGCTGTCCAGGCATATTTTCCTCTTCGTCCAATGACCTGAGCATCTTGCCAATTGCCATTAATCCCAAATTCCACCTTCGTTATTTTGTGGCCGGAACCAGACCAGGCTTTTCCCATTATGGTAACGTTACCACTTTCAACGCATCGGTCACGGCTCAGCCAATCTGGCACTCCAGGTGGTACCATTAGTGACTTTACTTTAAGTGAGGTAACGGGGCTGCCTTCATCTTCAGCATCTTGCCTAAAACGATATGTTTTGATTTGCTGAAAGCCTTCAAATTTTTCTGTGAGGGCTTCAATTTTAGCGAGCCATTTAACTGAAGCCATTCCATACCAACCAGGCACAACGATCCTCAGCGGAGCACCATGTTGCGGAAGTAGCGGTTGACCATTCATCGTGTGAACCAAAAGAACGTCAAGCTTTTCAAGCTGGCTAATCGTCAAGCTTCTGCCAAAGTGATGCCCAACACCAGCGTCATATCCGAAATCCACTCCGGTAAATGAAATGTCAACAACGTCAGCCTTTGGTTTGGCCTGCGCTATTAATGGTGCAAGCGGGGTCCCTGTCCACTCTGAAGTTCCAACAGCTTCATAACCCCACGGCATAGAATATGCCCGCGGTGAGGCATGGGCACGACCGTTACCTGAGCATTCCAGAGTCACAGGCATAGATACCTCTGGAAGATCGTAAATTTGATGCATGTCTAACGTAAAAGGATTTTCAAATGCACCTTCAAAATGCAATTTATGTTCATTGAAATCAATGATTGGCGTATCAAAATGAGTCAAAAGGTAATGCGCGCCTGACGGCGTAATATCTAAAGCTAAAGTTTCCAGTAAGGTACCCGAATTGCGGTTTGCAAGCCTGCGCTCAAAGTCATCATATACACCTTTTTCTGTATCAGGTTTCGATATTGGGCCGATGAATGGGTTGTTCATAATTTGTCCTGCTAGTTAAATATAAATGCACACTTACAAGGTTTTACTTATAAAACTGTTACTGTTTTGACTTCTAAATAAATCAGTTAGTTATCTCATCTCTTAATTTAACAATGTCGGTATGTCGATCGTCTAACAATATACCCTGATATAAAATATCAATTAAGTCTGGTGGTCCTTCTAATAACTGAAGAAACAAGTCAGAATGGAAAATAAGATTTCCTGTTATGTCTCATCTTGTATTATTGGTGCGTGAGGTATGTAAAATATTATCTAATATTTCAACATCGAAAAATGTTGGTCTTGAAGTGTATATTACATGTTTAAGTTTCTCTTTTTTGCTCGCCCCATTTTGTAATCCTGAATAGTAATAGAAAATGTATTACTTATTATTAATATTGCTTAATTTTTGTAAAATATCAAATATACTAACCATTCAAATAAACCCAAGGTTCGAGATCCTTCCTCATCATTGAAACAAGCTTAATCATCAGACTATCAGTTGCGGCAACCCTATTCAGATGTGGGATTGGGTGTAAGCCACAATCTAACCCAGACTAATTCTTTGGCATTCTGGGCTAACAGTTTAGCGCTATACTTCGTTATTGTTATTAGAATAATTAATCTGCCATTAAACATTATGGATATAAAACACAATGAACGGTCGCGCCCTTTCTTATCACGTTCTAAAACATTGGCATTTTATGAAAACTTTGTTTGTTTTTATGATCATGGCTGTCTACGCGACGAATGCGGCTGGATGGGGATGGAGCCGGTCGCCAGGAGAAGCGTCATCGGTCTCAACGCCTTCTGAAGATTCTGGAACAACAGTCTCATCTGATGCTACGTCAAGCCCTGAAGCAACAAGTAGCGCGCCTATAAGCGAAGAAATACAGCAAAGCACCCCAACTGAACCGTCTCAGAATGTCTCGGATACTGCGTCTGAAACTGTGGCTGATCAGGCTGGAACAAATACAGCTAATCAAGCGACTTCAAATGCGCCTAATCAAGACAGGTCTGTTTCTGGTAATGATGATTATGATGATCTGCCGATCTTGAGCAAGCGTGCCAAACGAGAAAATATGCTCATCAAAAAATGGCGCGCCGAGTTTGCGCGTGATGATGTCTATTATGTCGCTACGGGTCAGCCTCTTGATATTCCTGATGTAAAATTTCAACTTGACCGAATTCAAGCTGAAACACCTGAATTTCCTGGGAACCAATTACCATTCAAAGGCAGTGATTTGGCTTTGCTAGAAGAGTGGGTAAATAATTCTTTAGACCGCCGTATTCCGCAAAGCATGAAATTGGAAAATACGAGTTCATCTTTATCAGCTAGATCAAAGCTGGATGAGAATGACGTAAGAAAAAAGGTAGCAGATTTGGAAAAAAAAGGCGAAATGCTTGTTTATGGCAATAAAGCACTCCAGGCGATGGGAATCTTTATTGATTAAATGTCAAACTATAGTCCCGATATGCTTTAGATAATATTTAAGGATGGTCATTAGACAAAAAGCGGCTGTTCTTAGCCTAGCACATGATGTTACCGCATATTATGTTGGCCATAAATTTTCAATTCACCTAGCCAGTGACGCGTCAAAATTCACCACAGACACGATTCAAATTGTCGATGGAGGATGAAATTTTTGACCAATATAGGTTTTGGCTTTGGATGCAATCAACGCTTGTGACGAACCTGGTCTCGGAGTTCGTTTTTGCGAATTTTCCCAGTTGTGGTTTTGGGCAATTCACCAAAGATCACTTTCTTGGGACATTTGTATCCAGCAAGGCCTTCTCTTGCATGCGCCAGCAATTCTACTTCCGATGCTTGGCCTGACAACTCAACAAACGCACAAGGCACTTCACCCCATTTTTCATCAGGCATCGCCACCACCGCAACAAGGCTCACGGCGGGATGCGAATAAAGTGCCTTTTCAACCTCAATTGATGAGATATTCTCGCCTCCTGAGATGATAATATCTTTCGACCGGTCACGTATCTCGATATAGCCATCGGCGTGTTGCACAGCTATGTCGCCAGACCAGAACCAACCATCCCGAAACGCCTTAGCTGTTTCCTCTGGTTCCTTCAAATATCCCTTCATAACAATATTGCCGCGAAACGCAACTTCGCCCAACGTTTCACCATCCCATGCGACAGGAACAGATGTGTCAGGATTTAAGACCAATACATCCTCCTCCAACTCATAGGCCACACCCTGCCTTGCTTTCAATTTAGCCTGTTCCTCGGGTGGGAGCGTTGCCCAAATTGGTTTTTCCGCACAAACGACGGCGGGTCCATAGACCTCAGTTAAGCCATAGACATGTGTGATTGAGATGCCCAGCGCTTCTATGCCTTCGATGACGTTGGCAGGCGGTGGCGCTGCGGCTGTCATCATTTTGATCTTGTGCGAAAACTTCCGCTTTTCTGTCGCGCTCAATATCATTGACATGATAATGGGGGCACCACAAAGATGCGTGACCTTATAGTCAACAAACGCATCATAGATGGCATCAGCTTTTGGCGCTCTCAAAAACACATGCGTGCCAGCAAGCAGGGTGATTGTCCACGGAAAGCACCAGCCATTACAGTGAAACAATGGTAATGTCCAAAGATACACAGGATGATGCGGCATTTCCCATGTGACCACATTATTGACAGCGTTCATCCACGAACCACGATGTGAATATACGACGCCCTTGGGGCGGCCTGTGGTGCCAGATGTATAGTTCAGTGCCAGCGCGTCCCATTCATCATCTGGTAAACAATATGAAAAATTCGGTTCACCTTCGGCTAAAAGCGCATCATATGTTAGCGCGCCGATCTTGTCCCCGCCTGGTCCTTCACTGTCCTCAATATCGATGATAAGTAAATCACGGTTGGATTGCGCAACGGCTTTTGCCGCCATCTCTGAAAATTCTGTATCGACCAATAAAACCTTAGCTTCACCATGCTCCAGAATATAGGCAATCGTGCCTGCATCCAGCTTGGTGTTATTCGCGTTCAAAACAGCGCCAATCATGGGTATCGCCAAAGCACATTCAAGTGCTTCGGGGATGTTTGGGGCAATCAAAGCAACCGTATCACCCTTGCCAATATTACGCTTGGCCAAGGCCGAAGCAAGTCGCTTACAACGTTCTGCCACCTCCCCCCAATTGCGCCGGATTCGCCCATGGATTTGTGCTGGTAGCTCTGGATGCACACGCTCTACACGTTTAAGAATTGATACGGGTGACAAAGCGGCATGATTAGCAGCATCACGTGCTAGCTCGGGACTATCGTAAATCATATAAACTCCAGTCAGCCATTACTTCAAAACCCCTTAAATTTTGGAAAACGAGGCCGTTTCCAGACTCAAAACCCATTCACCAAGGTGGTTTATGACAATACGCCACCAGCTTTTTTCCAAGCACTAACACCACCTGCAAGATTCACAACAGGCGAGAGTCCCATATCCATGGCTACAAGTGCTGCCATGGCAGATCGCCCGCCAGATGCACAATAAAACACATAGGTTTTATCCTGGTTAAATTCTGGCTTATGCACGGGGCTTTCCGGATCAATATGAAATTCCATCGTGCCACGTGAAGATGCAATAGCCCCCTCAATAGTTCCGGTTTTGGCCTGTTCAGTTCCGTCACGCAGATCAACAAAGACGTGATCCGGCGACCCAACCAAAACCATAGCGTCTTCGACGCTAATTGCGGGCACAGCAGAAACAGCCGCATTTACGAGCTCTTTTGCGCTCTTGGTTATTTTCTGAGGCATAATTATTTTCCTTTTATAATGGTTTTAAGCCAATTCATCCCTATGGTGAACAGCCAGATTATAGGCTCACTGCTCCGCTTTAAAAGATAGACGAAACATAGATTTCGGTCACCCTTACTATCAAATTGCAAGATCAAGACGGGGTTTCCAGAAAGGCCGGAACAACTCGATTTTAGGACAGCGATCCATCACCACCTGCATACCAGCATCTTCCGCCATCCGTGCCGCTTCGTCATTACGAACGCCGATTTGCCCCCACAATACCTTAGCGCCAATAGCAATAGCCTCTTCGGCGATACCGGGCAAATCTGCGGGCTTTCGGAATACCTCAACCATATCAACTGGCCGGTCAATTGCAGCCAGGTTTGGATACACCTTAAGCCCCCTGATCTCGACGAGACCGGGGCGTGGATTAATAGGTATCATGTCATAGCCAGTTTCATGCAGTACCCGCAACACACCATAGCTGAATTTAGTCTTATCGGGACTAGCACCCACCATGGCTATGGTTTTGACTGATGAAAGAATATTTTGCAGATATTCGTGACTATAGGGTTCGTCATGGTTCATATATTTCATTTTTCAGTATCCAAAGGCGTTGCGATATCAGCTTTTAGTTCATGCGGTTGCAAAGGGTCGAGAAACGGGTTGCGATATAGTTTGTCATGGCTTTCAACCCCTATTTCCAGCGTGCAGTCGGTTTCAGCGCGCGCGACGCATAGGATGACATAGCCATTATTTAACTGCCAATTATTAAGCGCCACCTGAGCGCGCTGGTCAATTTCACCATCGATCAGCTTAGCCGCACAGGTTATACACCCGCCATATTTGCATCCATAAGGAAGATCGACACCCTGATCGCGCAATTCATCAAGCAAGGGTTTACGGCCTTTCACCTGATAAGTTGCATTCTCACGATTGGCGATGGTAATCATACTCATAGCCAGATATCGCTTGTGCAATCGCCACCTGGATAGCGGGTTTCATGGCAACGTGACGGGCCATTTGGCTCCTTGCCAAAATCAACGATAAAATTCTCGTTAATCTTCATGCCACCATTCTCAACGTCACAATCAATCATCAACATGACACCACCTTGCGTACGAATTTCAGGATAAAACTGATTGTCCCACGTCGAAAATAGCGATGTCGTTACATACATCCGCTTCCCGTCCAGCGACAGCTGGTACATCTGCGGCCCCCCCGCAACATTGACGCCATTAACGACAGGAGCTTTGCCTAACAGCCCGCCCATCCAGACCTGGCCAGTAAGCACGGGGTTATGTGGATCAGAGATGTCATATTGGCGCATATCGCCATGTAGCCAGTTATTCAGGTAAAGATATTTATCATCCATCGACACAAGGATAGCTGACATCACACCAGGCACAGGAATAGGCCATTCAGGATGCGGCTCATTCTCAACATCGATGATCTTTTCCCATTCCCAAGTGCCATTGTCAGATTTCCAGAAATGGATAACATTTGCGCTGAGAGCCGCACCGCAAAATCCGTGGCTGCTATCCGGATCGTGCATGAACTTAACTTCGAGTGGAATAAGACCATCTTCGCCAAGATACATAGTCTCGACTGGCTGTTTCTTTTCAAAGTCCCAGATATGAAGGCGGCGCCCATATTTAAGATGACCCACTTCTTCAAGGTCAAAACCAGGCATAAAGGTGTTTGGGGCTGCCCATTCCGAACTAACCATCACATTATGGCGTGGCTGATACCAGAAATCATAACTGAAAGGTATGTCTCCCATGGAGTTTTCCCACCTACCAACAATCTCAAACTCTTTATTGAGATGCAGATAGCCACCAGGTGCTTCCCCCTTGGCATCGCCAAGAAAGGAAATAATAATTTCCGATCCCAAGCAATGCACAGTGTGCGGGCCTGACAGATTCGTTTTTGATTTGATTTCGGCACCGTCAATGACCTTGTGCAAGCGCGGCGCAAAGGGATCAGTTGCTGTATCGATCACATGGATATTATTTGAACGAACCCCGGGCACAAGCAAGTATTTGCGACTCATCCCAGCGTCATCATGGCATGATGAACACGCATTCCAGCCCATGTGGTGCAACTCATCTCCAATACCAGGCATTTCAAGACGGTGTATAACCTGCGAATATGTGGGGCTATCAGGATCGGCATCAACAGTGGCCAGATAATCCGGTTTCTGAATACCCGTGCCTGTATAGATAGCAATCGTATAAAGGAGTTTTTCGCGCGGCGCTTTTATCGCCTCTGCCGGACTTGCATAACCCGGGCCACAACATAAACCGTCCATCTTCGCGTTCCTTCCTTGCGATTACTTATCAATTCTTGTATTATGATAATAACTTTATCACAAGGAAAAAATATGTATCTTGAGCGCCTAACAATGATTCTTGAAGTCGTGGGACAGAAAGAACTGGCAACGGTGGCGGATATTTGCGCCCACTCTGAGCTTCCAAAACCTTCAGCATACAGATTGGTTCAAGACCTTGTTGCCATCGGCCTATTAGAACCTGTTGGTCGGGGACAATTTGCCATTGGCTCTCGCTTGAAGCGGGTAACGCAAAGTGACCAGTCTGACCGTTCTTTGCTTGAAACCATTGCCCCCACATTAAAACAAGCAGCCAGCCAATTCAGCTGTACTTTTTTTCTGTCCCGACTGCGTGGAAAATCAGTTGAGATCATTCATGTTGAGACCCCTGACACTGGTGTCTCTTATCTTCACCCCGGATTGGGAAAGCGCCCCTTACATGCTTGTTCTTGCTCAAAGGCTGTGGCCGCCTTTTCTACCGACTTGTCTTTATCCTGTCTGGTTGAAGGGCAGTTGCGCGCCTATACGGAATTTACATTGACCGATGTTCAAGACTTGAAAACCGAATTTCAAAGCATACGCGAACGCGGATTTGCAGAATGCGTGGAAGAGATCGAGCGCGGCATGTGCTCGGTGGCTGCCCCCCTCGCTCGCACGGGACCAGGTGCCACAATGTCTATTGGTGCGACAGGGTCAGTGCGCGTCTTTACACCAGCCTTTAGGGAAAAACTTGGCCCCCAAATAACCAAAATTGCCAGTGATATATCGGCAAACTTGGGATGGGACATAACAACCGATATCCAAAAAACGGGCTAACCTTTAAGCCCTACAAAACAACACCTAAAAGTAAAATAAAGATACTATTGATCAAGATGATTGCGTAATTATTTCTGACCACATAGATTTAAAGTATCGGTGATGTATCAAACGACCAATGGATTATCTTGTGGAGATAAATCTAACATTATTAGGTACTAAAGGTGGTCCGTCACTTCGTGGCAAGGGGCCATCAATGATGCCTACATCCTCGCATCTTGCCATTGCCGATAAATCAATTGTCATCGATTGTGGGCTTGGTGTTACTTCAGGACTTGTTAACGCCGGCTATAAGTTGACTGATATTACACATGTTTTTATTACACATTATCATTCAGACCACTGTCTTGAACTTGGCGCGCTTCTCCATACCGCATGGACCGCTGGTCTTTCGAACCCCGTTCAGGTTTACGGCCCACCAGGACTCGATAAGCTTTGGAATGGATTTCGTCACATGATGAAGTTTGATATTGAGCTTCGGATTGTGGATGAAGGCAGACGTCCACTTGATGACATGGTCGCCTTCCACACTTACAGCGACGTCAACGCACCTGGTGAGGCCTTCAGCATCATGTATGATGATGATATGCGCGTGAGCGCAATCAAGAACAACCACCCGCCTATCGTTGAGTCCTATGCCCTCAGGTTTGATGCTGGTGATAAAGCCATCACTTTTTCAGGTGACACAACCTATCTAGATGCGATGATTGATTTTGCGAAAAAGAGTGATGTTCTGGTGCATGAAGCCATGCTTTCATCAGGCATTGACTATGTTGTCGGCCAAACCAAAACAGGCAATGAACAACTTCGCAAACATTTGTTGGCGTCCCATACACTTGCCTCGCAAGCTGGCAGTATAGCAAAAGAAGCTGATGTTAAGTGCCTTATGCTAAACCATCTCATTCCCCCTGAAAGAGAGATTAGCAGTGACGATGACTGGCTTACCGACGTCAAAAATACATTCGACGGCCACTGTTTGATTGGATTTGATGGACTCAATTACACTATTTAGCGTTCATTTATAACGCAATTTGAGAACGTGAATTAGAAACAATGGGCTTTGACCAAATGTAAATTACATAGCACATGGCTAGCCCAACCTCTAAAACCGGAATAGATTAAATAATATGTCTGATCATGAAAAAAAGTTAATGCGGTTGAAAGCCGAACAACGCGCCAAGTCCATCAAGGATGAGCAACTCAGAACACTTATCGATAATAGCGTTTCCAGCATTGAAGATAGAATTGCTGCATTCAAAACGGTTATGCAGGCTGATCAGACGCGTTTAAGCTCGGCCATCACCAAGATGATGAAAAAATAATCCTAAACCACATATGGTTCAAAAGAACATATTTAGCGTCAAGGTGACCGCATCATCGTCTGATAGCTGTCCAAATGCAGACGTGGCTGTGCGCGCATTATAAAACTGGCTGGTCAGTTTCACACTGGTAACATCATTGATCCGTCGCGATGCTTCCAAAGAGACAAAGGACTGATCCGCTTTGCGATCCGATGACGCCAGAAACAGGATATTACTATCTGCAATGTCATTAAATACCAGCCTTACACCCGCAACACCAAATTGATTGGCTGCGGCCTGAGGACGGTCGTCATGTTGAATTTCACCAATCAAGCCAACATCCCACATTGTTTCAAATGGTCCGTAATAAGTATATTCAATCCCCGCAACAGCCGATGCAAAATCATGCGCGCCAAGTAAGCTGCTTTGGGTGCCATGAAGGCTTTCCCATTTGATCAATGTCACATCACCTGTATATTGGGCTTCTAATCCAATTGATTTTTGTAAGGCATAATAGGGGTTTAATGCGCTGCCTCCACTAGCGACAGACAATATAGGATCACGGGCGGTACCGTAAAAAACACTACCCGCGAGATCCCAATCACCGGCAAAGCTGGACAAGCGCGCCGCAAAGTCATCTGCATCCTTGCTATCTTTACGCGCATATTGTGCAGAGCTGATCGGCAGTCCACTGCTCGGATGCGCGTCACTATCATTAAATGTTTTTTCGCGAAAACCAGAAATATACCAAAGCTGCAAGTCACCAATATCTAGATAGCGCTCAGCGGATATAGATGGTGCCCCAAGTTTACCTGATTTACCCTCATTTGCTGCGGCATCGGACTGATTAATGACATCAACAACATTTTTACTTTCTGCCTTGCCCCAAAATTCCTGACGATTTCCAACAAAAACATCAAATCCGGCAAAGGGGGTGCGAAGATAGGCCTGTCGAGCTTCAGTGATCCGGCGGCCACTATCTTTTTCATCCCCACGGACAATGAATTCACCCACAATTCGACTTTCGTCAAAATCATGAAAGGCATCGATCTTCACTTCCGCCGAGCGCCCTTCTGACGCCGTACCATCAGCATGATCTGGATAAAAATCCAGCCGTGATGATAGCGTGCCATTAACCTCACCAGCAAAAGCCGGTTGTGCTAGCAATAAGCCAATGGCAAAGCTGTGAACAGCAAACCTGATCATCGTGTTCGTTTCAATGCGGATTTTTCAAAATCACGTTCGGTCATGCCGGTCTGCAATTTCCAATCGGCAAACACCAGTTCCGTTTTCTTGCCTGTCTGGTGATTAATCATAACCAAACGATTAGACCGCCAGAATTTATCTAGATATTGATTATAATCTTCATAGGTCAAGGTTTTCAAAAGTGCATCTTTGCGGTCATAGAAATCAATTTTGTGGACGCGGTACTCAGCCTTATCCATCCAAACGATCTGGCGCTTATAACCACTTTTGGGGTCAACCGGATCATATTCAACCACAAAACAGTCAAGACCATTCAACTCTTCATCACGCAAATAGTTATAGGTGTATTTTTCAACTTCCTGACTGGCGATATCTTCATACGAAAATTCACTACCCATAAAAGGACCTGCCTTATTTGACGAGGCGATACGCTTAACGCGCTTCAGAGCTGGCAAATATAGCCATTGGTCATCAGAGTCAGCCTTTTTTGTATGCGAAAGAAAAGCTGTGCCGCGCACATCACCCGGACTATCAAATATAACAAGAGACTTATCACCTTCGTTATCACCCTCAAACGTTCTGTTACGGATCGCACGTTCAGTTGATTGGCCATATTTGTCCATTAGGATCATTGTCATCTGTGCGGTTGAATCACCAAACCCCTTGTCGCGGCTATCGGCTTCAATCGCAATCTCTAGTCCTTTTTCAGGCGAGGCAAATGCCCCTGTTGTTATACAGGCAGAGGCAATAGCGACAAACATGGTTGCAGTAGCGAGTTTCATTTTGGTCTCCTTGAACAACATCATGAGCTTAAGCGTTTTGTGGCGCTTCTTTAGCACCCATTTCCGAAGCACCCATTACCGGTGCGGTTTCTTTTTTATCCTTATCAAGGGCAATCAGCAATGCAGGGAGCAAAGTCATATCAGCAATCAAGGCTATAACAAGGGCTATGCCTGTTAACATTGCCATATAGCTGTTCACGCCAAAGGTTGACTGCGCCAGAATAGCAAACCCAGCTGTTAATATCAGGGTTGTGACAACAAGTGCTGTTCCGACACCATTAAAGGCCGAAATGACAGCATCATGCGCAGACAGTTTTAATTCGCGTCGAGCAATCTGATATTTGCTGAGAAAATGAACACTATCGTCAACCACAACGCCAAGCGCCATACCCGCAACAACAGCGACAGCCATATTGACCTGCCCGACAAGCAAACCCCAAAGGCCAAAGGCGAGTGCCGCAGGCAGTAAATTAGGGACCAGGCTGATGATCCCAAGCCGGACATCACGCAAGGCGATCAAAATGACACCACTAATCAGAAAAACGGCTACAAGAGTTCCCAGCAGCATACTTTGAATATTTCGCTCGGAAATATAGGCAAACATTACTGTAGGGCCAACAGCCGTCAGGTTGAAATCAAGCTCATCCGCAAGGTATCTTTCGGCACGTGTAATCCAGGCACGAAGTTCATTGGTGGTCATATCGTCAATTGTGACAATAACCTGTGTTGATGATTTACTGATATCAAGTTGATTGTTCAAATCCAAACCGAATGGCAAGGATAGCTCATATAAAAGCAGATACTGGGCGGCAAGTTCTCGCGTATCAGGCACCCGGTAGAAAGCCGGATCACCAGCGTTCAGATCACGGTTAAGACGCTTAAAAGTGTCCGAAATAGATTGGACATGTGTTACAACAGGCTCGTTATGCGCCCAGGCGGTAAAATCAGACACTTTTTCAATAAAGGCTGGATCGCTAACACCATTGGATTCACCAGCAGGCAAACTAAATTGCACCTGATTGGCACCTGTCAGATTGTTGCTGATCCAGTCGGTATCCTGACGATACTGGACTGACTCATCGAAATATTTAACAAAGTCATCATTGATTTCATTAAGTGGAATAAGCGCCAGAACACTTACTGAGATAATAACACTGACAGCTAGAACCGACTTGTAACGCGAAGCGACATAGACACCGAGCTTACCCATTTTATCATCAAGCTTTGCCAGCGTGGCTTTTGATTTCAGCGGCACAAAGCTGATGAGAATAGGTAACAAAACGATTGAATAAATCCAGGCAGCCATAACACCTATAGCTGTTATATTACCAAGATCGTGAAACGGCGGGGAGTCTGAAAAATTCATCGACAGAAAACCCAGAGCCGTTGTTAGGCTGGTTAGAAAAATAGGTTTTCCATTGACCCGTATGCTGTAAAGCAAGCTGTCGCGCTGACTATGCCCTGCCCGCATCCGGTTGAACATACTTACCAATAAATGGATTGAGTCAGCGACAGCAAGTGTGGTGATAATCGTTGGTGCACTGGCCGAAGGCGGCGTCAGGCCAATGCCCATCCACCCACCAGCACCCATAGCCACCATGATACTTGGCACAACAACAAACAGCACCAAAACTGTTGCCATCATCGATCTAAGCAATAGATAAGCAACAATCAAAATGACCAAATACATGGCCGGTACCAATGTTGCCATGTCCAGCATTGATGATTCCAGAAACGCGTTATTCAGAAAAATAACACCTCCCAAACGGATTTTGACATTATGTTTTGCTTCGATCTCGGCTGCCATTTCGCGCGCGGCCGCCGCCACAATGGCAACCTCGTCAGCACTTTTACCTGGCATTTGAATGGTTGCATTTACAGATGTAGCCCGATGTTGTTTATCATGAATTTTTCCTGCCAGAGCTGGCTCGGTCGTGCTCACACGATCAACCAAAGCTTGCTCATCAGCGCTCATTGACATTGCATCAGTATATAAATCACGGACAATCAGATCATCACCTTCAACCTCGGTATGCTGATAATTTGACAGGCTATCAACACGAATTGAAAAAGGAAGCTGCCATGCAATGTCGGTCAACTCCTCAACAGCGGCCAGCACCTCAGGCGCATTCGCCTTGCCTGAAATTGGATCAACGGCAAAGTTAACGTTATCGATTTTGGTATAGGTCTGCTGGATTTGCTCAAATGCTTTAAGTTGAGGATTCTCTTTACCAAAGAAAACCCTGTAATCATTGTCAAAGTAAAGAAATTGGGCGCCTGCGGCAGCAAGCAAGGTTACAGCTGTGATAAGACTCAAAACTAGAAATCTATATTTAAGAATCCACTCACCATAAGAACCATCTTGCTGTGACATCAAAGCATCCTTTAAAAATACAACTAAACTGAATGCATCGATAATACGCAATATTCAAGAAGTAAAGACTTTAATACCAAACGGTATAAATATCGCTGAATTAGTTAGGTATGCCAAAAAAATAGGCAGATATTGAGAGATTTGTGAAAGTTAGGTTAAATTTTAATCCTAACGCACCACAGTATCTATAGCCATACTGGTTATTGCGACAAGATGTTCGCGCGCAACATCCATTTTCACCATAGCATTTAGAGCAATAACATGACTGGTCAGGTAAAGTGCCGCCTGATCAATATCCACACCATCTTTCAACTGCCCCCTATCACGCGCATGAGACAATATTACCGCCAATTGCTGAGGTTGCTGTTGCAGGTGCGTTTTTATCAATGACTGGCTTTTGGAGCCAAGTCGGTCAATTTCATGAAGGCAATCACAAAAAAGGCAACCATGAGGTGACGAGTCTTTGGCCGTCCATGCGTCGATAATCTGTAAAAAAAATGCTGACAAACCCTGCCGGATATTGTCATGTTCTTTAAGAAAATTAAATTGATCTGCATTGTTTAGCAAATATGTTTTCAGCACATCATGCAACAAGCCATCTTCATTTTCAAAATACCGATATAATGTTGGCTTTGACACATCAGACATACGTGCCACCTGATTTAGCGAGGTCGCCAAAACACCCTGTCTCCAATACAGATCCAAAGCTGTCTGGATAGTTCTGTCCCTATCGAATGAGACGGGACGACCATGTTTTTTTGGTGCTGATATCACTACACACTCGCTATTGTAATATCTGTGTTATAAATCAAATGTGAAGTTTTTTACAATACCGGGTTTTCAGCCAACATTTATCTATATGAGTGCTTTTTAAAAATGGCCGAACCGTCACCTCAAATAACCAAAGACAAAATAGCAGACAGACTATGGCTGATCGGCATTCGGGACGCTGTTAATGTGCCAGGATTTGCCCTGATGAGCACTATGACAGGCTTTGCCTCAATAGCGCGCGAAGCTGGTTTTGATGTCTGGATGACAATAGTAACAACGGCAACGGTCTTTGGCATGCCTGGACAAGTTGCATTTGCCAGCCTTTTTGCTGGTGGTGCCAGCCTTCTTCTAATCTTTGTGGCGGTCTCGCTTGCCAATATGCGGATGATGCTCATGGTTATTTCTGGCAGTGATATTTTGAATTTATCTGCGCATAATTTACCCTTCTGGAAACGGGTTTTATTGATGCATTTCCTAGCGATAACCAGTTGGGCACAGATCGGTTTCAAAACCCAGCAATATCCACCCCCTTTACTTTTGGGTTATTATATTGGCTTTAGCCTGACCATTTTCACCTTTGCCATGGTCGGCACATTGATCGGCTTCTACATTGCTGACTGGATTCCTCCGGATATTCTGCGTTTGGTGATCTTTGTCACGCCGCTTTATATTCTGCTTCTGGTTATCAATGCACGCCAAACGCTAAATCGTCTAGCCGCCGTTATTGGTGGCACATTATGTCCCCTCATCTATCCGCTTGCCGCTGATTGGAGCATTCTGATCGCTGGTGTGATTGGTGGTTCATTTGCTATGGTAATATATCGCATCAGGGGATGGAAATAATCATGAGCAATATTGATTATACATTAGGCGAAGCATGGTTAGCCGTAGCTCTTGCGTGTTTAGGAACTTTTGGCTGGCGCTTTATCGGTGTTATTCTGGCAGGCCGCATTGCCACTGACACCCCGTTGATGGCATGGATCAACAGCGTTGCTTACGCCATGGTATCGGGTGTTTTGATGCTCATTCTTGTCTATCCAACCGGCGTTCTGGCTACAACTGAATTAGATCACCGTTTTATGGGATTATTCATAGGCCTTGCTACAATGATACTAACTAAGAAGTTGTTTTACGCCCTATGTGCTGGATTAGGTAGCTTTGCAATAATTGTAACAATATATAATTAAATAAATATTACTGTTGATTATCTTTGTTTTGCGAAACTAGCTCTAAATTCCAGTACTTTACGCCAATTCTTGGCAATATGGGGCTGCCTTATCTTTATCAGATCATCACCTGACGGTGCGGTAACAGGCACAGGCAAAGTCTTTACGGCAGCCTGCTTGCTTAGGTTTTTTGGCAAATTATGTCTATCTTTTATGATGTTATTGTTTGGTTTAGCCAATCCGATGCGAGGTGACAGGCTATCTTCACTTTCAGAAATCGAGCTTGAAATTGGTTCTGGTATCTTTGAAACAGCAAGGGTTTTAAGACCTATTTTCATCTTTGGTTTGGTTTGCGGTAAGGCTTTTGGTTGTGCCGGCATCGACATGGCAACATTAAGCTTAGGCCTAGGCTTAGGTTTCGTTGTAGGTAAAGTCGATGATACATTTAAAACCGCATTCATCAATTGTGGTGAAGAAGGCAATTTATGGTCTTCGGCCGCCATAACGGCACGAACTTTACCTACATAACGTTCATTTTTGTTGGGGTCGTTTGAATGATAATGGCGGATTGCCTGATCCCAGCTACCATAGCGGTTACGCAGAATTATCAGAAACGACGCCGCATAATCCATATTAATATTGGGATCGAACATTTCGGCAAAGTCGCGAAAATTTTCTTTATGCCATTTGGTGTTAATCTGCATACAGCCAATATCAACGCTATTTTCACCATTGGCATAGCTCACCTCGACAAATTCAAGCGCGGATGCTTGATCTTCAAAAAACAAACCTTCAACGCCATCATTGACTGTCCATGGCCAGGATTTGCGTTTTCCATCAAGACCAACGCGCCCTGACTCAACCCGGGCAATGCCTTGCATGATACCGGACGGGATTGCATAGTCGATTTCAGCTTGTGCGGCTAGTGCCTCACAATCAACATCACGCGCCCACACATGTGACGACATGCCAACATGAAAAAAAAGAAACGCACATATGCAATAAATGGTAAAACGACTTTGAAACATGGACACAAAGAGCAACAAATGTGCCAAATACAATATAAAATCTAATTTGCAGGCAATTAATCGATAATACAGCAAACGCTGTCTTTTAAATACCAGCAAGATTGATAATATGATTCTCTAAAGTCGGTGATAATACCGACTAAATATGAAGATGCAGGTAAAAATGCAGGACACCCCCATTCAAAAACAATGGCTCGATGCTTTTGTATCCTTGTTTAGCTTATGTAAAGCCAGAGCCGATGAAAAGATCATTGTCCTGATTGAGTCACACAGCCGGCACGTCAATATCATGCTGACCGAACTGGCATTACAGCAACTCAACCTTCCCTTTGATATTACCCGCACCGAAACAAGACCGGCGACATGCGCGCCTATTGTGCGCTCAACTGGCGCGTCTAATGTTCTTGATGGGGAACCGCATATAGTTGAAGCCCTATGTAACGCCGATTTCATCATTGATCTGACAGTCGAGGGGCTCATGCATGCCCAGCCAACATCAGATATTCTGAAATCGGGCGCGCGCATCATGAGCATTTCCAATGAACACCCTGAAATTCTGGCACGGCTGCCTCTTGATCCAATTCTTAAAGACAGCGTCAAGCGCGCTGTTACAGCCTGCCGTAACGCATCTGAAATGCACGTCACATCGATCGCTGGCACAAATTTACATGTGGCAATGGCCAACACCATCACGGTTGGCGTTTGGGGATGGACTGATCGTCCGGGAACCTTGGCTCATTGGCCTGGTGGCCTCGTGGTCAGCTTTCCGCACACGGCATCAACCAACGGCATATTGGTGTTCAAACCAGGTGATATCAACCTGACTTTTAAACGTTATTTTGAAAGCGAAGTGCGTTTTCATATCACTGATGATTTTGTTACCCAGATCGATGGTGATGGCACAGATGCCCGCTTGATGCGTCATTATCTTGCCGGTTTTGATGATCCCCTAGCCTATGCAACAAGCCATGTCGGTTGGGGGCTGAATCCACATGCCCGATATGAAGCGCTTACCATGTATGACAAGGATGACTTGAATGGCACTGAATTGCGTGCTCTTGCTGGTAATTTTCTATTCTCGACAGGCGCGAATGAATTTGCCAACCGCTATACAGAAGGGCATTTCGATTTACCAATGATGGATTGCACAATCACATTGGATGGTCAAAAAATGGTTGATGACGGTGTTATCTGCTGATGCCATACATAGCTGGCTATACATACAAAGATAGCGGTGGTTCGGGTCAGCCCATCATCTGTCTTCACGGCATTGGCGGCAATGACAGTAGCTTTGCCGCACAAAGCACCGGACTGGCAGATGACTTCAGAGTGCTAGCTTGGAATATGCCTGGTTATAACGGATCGCATCCCCTCGCCGATCTCACTTTTGAAACCCTATGCAACAATTTAATCGCTTTTATGGATGCGCTCGATATTGCATCTGCTCATATCATGGGGCAGTCAATTGGCGGCATGCTGGCTCAGGAAATGGCCATACGGCATCCCAATCGCGTTAATTCACTTATATTGATTGCGACTAGTGCTGCTTTTGGTGGCCGTGATGACAGTTTCAAGGATCGCTTTCTAGCTGACCGCCTCGCGCCGCTTGATAAGGGCAAAACGATGCCTGATCTGGCTAGTGAATTTGTTCCTGAGATAACAGGATCAATTGCCAGCAAAGAGACTATTCAAGACGCCATTGGGGCAATGGCGGCAGTGCCTGAAGCAACCTATCGCCAGATTATTACATGTCTAACGACGTTTAACCGGCGCGATGATCAGCATCTTTTGACTATGCCCACTTGCCTGATTGCAGGCGAAGAGGATCAGAATGCGCCTGCCACCAGCATGCAAAGAATGGCTGATCGCATTCAAAAAAGTCAATTTCACCTTGTTGAAAAAGCCGGGCATTTAGTTAATAGTGAAGCAAGTGATATGGTTAATGATATAATACGTGATTTTTTAGTGAGTCAGGGATGAACATATAGTGGACGATTTGAAACAAAGCGGTCTTGATGCAGGACAAGATAATCGGACAGATGCACCGATGTTTGACCCTATTGACTGGAAACTAACCAACTTTGAAGCGCGCTTATGTCAGGAAACACGTGAGCTAGCTTGTTCCAAATTTGCAGATCGCGCCCCGGGCATTGACCGTGAGGCACGTTTCCCAACCGAAAATTACGTCGATCTTCATAAACATGATTTAATGGGTATTTGCGTGCCGAAAGAGCATGGTGGTCGCGGTGCCGACCTGAAAGCCTATATGCTCGCGGCGGCTGAAATTGGGCGCTATTGCGGTGCAACAGCCCTGACCTTTAACATGCATGTCAGTTCATGCCTATGGACCGGCTTTTTAGCTGATGGGCTGGAAATGGACGATGACACACGGGCAAAACATAATGCAATGCGCCAGAAACATTATGCCCGTATTCTGCATGATGGTGCTATTTATGCGCAACCATTTTCCGAGGGCGGCGCAGCGGCCGCTGGCCATGCTGCCTTTGGCACAACCGCCTTGCTAGGCGATGGCGGCTGGATCATCAACGGCAAAAAGATTTTTGCATCACTATCAGGACATGCCAATTTTTATGGTGTTCTATGTACAGAGCTTGCTACAGAAGATACAAAACCATCACGATCTAATACAATGTATATTGCCATTCCAGCCGATGCCGAAGGTGTCTCGGTCGAGGGTGAATGGGATCCACTTGGCATGCGGGGGACGGTATCCCGCACTCTCATTTTCAAAGATGTTTTTGTGCCTTTCAGCGAACAGCTTATGCCCCGTGGTATTTACTTTCAGGCCGCAAAAAGATGGCCACATATGTTCATGACATTGACGCCCGCCTATATGGGTATTGCGCAAGCTGCCTATGACTTCACTATCCGCTATTTGCGTGGCGAACAGCCAGGCACACCGCCGGTCAAACGCCGCATGTACCCTACCAAACAGCTTGCTGTGGCACAGATGAAAATTATGCTAGAACAAACCAAATCATTATGGTTTCAGTCAATTTCAGAAGCCTGCCCAAATCCAAGTGAGGACTCACTACATAGGGCGTGGGCCGCACAATATACGGTCATGGAAAATGCAAATGCGATTGCGCAACTAGCTGTTAGAACGTGCGGTGGACAGGCTATGTTGCGTTCACTGCAACTTGAACGTCTGTATCGTGACAGCCGTTGCGGTGCTTTGATGTTGCCGTGGACGGCTGAATTATGCACCGATATGCTTGGCCGTGGCGCGTTATACCAACCAGGTGAAAGCGATTCTTGAACATGCCAGATGTTGTATTTGAGTAGCGGCATGCGTCTTGATGAATATATCTCTGTTGACCCTGACCATGATCATGCGCGGTCATCCAGCGCGGTGGCTGTTCATTATGACAATCAAATAATAACATACGGTGATCTCTGCGCGGCCATTGACCAGACAACGGCCTATATTATTGCTGATGGCACGCTAAAGCGTGGTGACCGCATCGCCTATTATGGGATGAACAATCCGGAAATTTTCGTAATGCTAATGGCTGCCGCGCGGCTTGGTCTCATTCTGGTGCCGTTGAACTGGCGCCTATCTACAGAAGAACTGGCCTATCAGCTAGCTGACTGCACACCATCATGGTTGCTGTTTGACGATGCGTTCAGCGATAATATTGGCTTGATAACCGATAATGGTTTGCTATGCCGTTCTATTCCCATTGATACTGCCAATGGCTATCATGGCCTGCCATTATGTGGTCTTCGCAAAGATAGCCATCTCCATGATCAAGTGTTTTCCGGATCGGTCGATGATCCGGTTTTGTTAGTTTATACATCAGGCACCACCGGACGACCAAAAGGCGCTTTGCTGGCACAATCTGCTTTGATCGCGAATGCGATAATGAGTCACCATGCTTATGGCATGACAGCCGACGATATTGTCCTAAATATTTTGCCGTTATTTCATGCTGGCGGATTGAATATACAGCCTTTACCTGCGCTACTGATTGGCGCTCAACTAGTTTTACATCAAAAATTTGATCCGGCTGAGACACTGACAACAATCGCATCATCAAAAATCACCTTGATCAATTGCGTGCCAACCATTCTAACAGCTCTGGTCACACATAAAGATTGGCAAAAAAGTGATATATCCAGCCTAAGGATGGTCTCGATTGGATCAACTGATGTTCCCCTGGCGCTGATTAATGCGGTTCATGATCGGTCTATCCCTTTAGTGCAAATTTATGGTGCGACAGAAACCAGCCCCATTGCGATTTATCAAACGCAAGACTGCGCTTTCGCAACAGCAGGATCAATCGGCAGGGCTGGCAAATTATGCACAATCCGGCTGGTTGACGAACAAGGCGTCGATGTCGCTACTGGCAAGAATGGCGAAATATGGGTTAAAGGAGATAATGTGCTGACACGCTATTGGAATAATACGGACAGCACAGCCGCTTCCCTTACTGATGGCTGGTTTCATACTGGAGATGTTGCGCGGATTGATGAAAATGGCTTTTACTGGTTTGTCGGACGCACGAAGCATTTGATAATTTCAGGCGGTGAAAACATCTATCCAGCTGAACTTGAACGTGTTTTATTTGGGCATCCTGATCTAGCCGAATTTGTTGTTATTGGCCGTGATGACAGTAAATGGGGCGCTGTGCCCGTCCTAGTTGCGGTACGCAACACCTCGCGTCAACCTATTTCAAAACAGGATATTCTCGACTATTTTCAAGGTAAAATAGCCCGTTACAAAATGCCCAAGGACGTTATCTTTGTTGATGCACTGCCCCGCAACTCGCTTGGAAAAATCATTACCGATAAAATCGCTGACCTTATTGCCTGATATTTCTCCACAAAACATAATTTGGCGATGAAATGCCCAGGCACATTAATATTAAAATAGCCGTTTAATAGCAATCAGTCATTGATTTATGTATCTTGCTTAGATGCGTATCAAGCTGCACCGAACTCGCGCCTAATATCCATTGCTACTTTTTGCATAGGTGACATTACCGCACTTAAAATACCAATTCGGTCAAATTGTGCGGGGTTTTCATCAAGCGTGTGACGCAATGCGGCGCCAAATTGCTGACGAAGTTCAGTACCTATATTAGATTTACAGATAGATGTTGTGCGCGCCAGATCAGCGCGCACAGTTCGTGGAATACCACTTCCACCATGTAAGACCAATGGCACAGTCTGTCGATCTAGATTATTTGCCTGAAACGCATTTATGATTGCATCCTCAATCAGCGCCAGCGTTTTACGGTCAATTTCACATTTACTATCTGTTTGCAAATGTAGATTTCCAATTGAGATGACCAGCGCATCAAGGCCACTTTCCACACATAGTTTAGCCGCTTCATATGGGTCGGTATTATGCTATTCAATAGCGATGACATCCTGCCTCGCATCATCGCTATATCCTACAATGCCGATTTCGACTTCGACACTGACGCCAACTGCATGTGTCATGCTAACAATAGCATTTGCCGCCGCCGCAATGAGATTGGCAATTGCCGCCAACATAGCGGTATCATTCTCGGCAATAGCGCGCGCATGCACCTGGCCAATTCGTCCCGCACCCAATACAGCTAAACGAATAGACATAACAAACCTCTTTTTTAGTAAATCTAGATAAGGAACACCTACTTAGACAAGCCCATGACAATTGGCAAAAAAACTATCCTGGCATTGAGCTAGAGACCAAAGGCTTGATTTTACGATAATAAATAGACAGAATGTTTTTTTGTTATTAGGCAAAGATATGCAATGTTTTTAGGTTTTGATATCGGTACGTCGGGCGTAAAGGCTTTGCTTTTGGACTTGGGTGGCAGAATTATCGCCAGCACCTCAGCCTCACTCGATATTGCCCGACCACATCTTGGATGGTCAGAACAGGCACCTGCCGACTGGTGGAATGCGGTAAATGAAACCGCGTTGAAGCTAGCGCGAGACCATGCCAAAGCAATGGCAGATGTGCAAGCTATCGGCCTATCAGGCCAAATGCATGGCATGGTTGCTCTGGATAAAGATGACAATGTGCTTCGTCCTGCAATTTTATGGAACGACACGCGAAATGCGGCTGAATCAACAGAACTTGATGAAGAATTTTCAGACTATCGCTTAATTGGTGGCAACGCGGTCATGCCTGGCTTTACCGCACCAAAGGCGTTATGGATGGCAAGGCATGAACCAGATTTATTTGCCAAAATCGCGACTATCCTGTTGCCCAAGGATTATGTCCGCTTTCTGATGTCAGGCGAAAAGATTTCGGACATGTCTGACAGCGCGGGCACCCTGTGGCTTGATGTTGCCGCACGCGCATGGTCACCTGCCCTGCTGTCACCCTGCGGTTTGTCTATTGAACAAATGCCCAAACTGGTTGAAGGCAGTGCACCTGCTGGACAGCTTCGCCCCGATATCGCCCAAAAATGGGGCATCAAGAATACCGTTACGATAGCTGGCGGCGGCGGTGATAATGCGGCAGCAGCCTGTGGGCTTGGTGTTACAAATCCGGGCGATGCCTTTTTATCGCTTGGTACATCAGGTGTTGTGTTCAGCGTCACCGACAGCTTTGCCCCTGCACCAGCTAATGGAGCGCACGCTTTTTGCCATGCGCTGCCAGATACATGGCATCAGATGGGTGTCATTCTGGCCGCGACTGATTGTTTGAACTGGTTATCCGAGATATCAAACACACCGGTTATCAACCTCATGAACAACATAGAACAAGACAGTTTCAGCCCGTCGCCCATGCTGTTTCATCCTTATCTATCGGGCGAACGTACCCCGCATAATGATGCGCTAGCTCGTGGTGGTTTTTTTGGTATTTCCCGCGGTGATGACCGCACTGATATGACCAGAGCTGTTTTAGAAGGCGTTGCTTTTGCAATGGCCGATGCTGTCGATGTTCTGGCCGCGGCTGACAAGCGTCCTAGCCAGCTTCTAGCTACCGGGGGCGGGGCAAAAAGTAACTATTGGCTGTCATTGATTGCGGCGGTCACAGATTGCGATATCACAATCCCCGAAGATGGAGATTTTGGCGCAGCGCTTGGCGCCGCACGTCTAGGCTTACTCGCCAGCAAATCCTATAGCGCCGCAGACACCGCCACAATTTTACGCAAGCCTGACATCATCGAAACCATTAGCCCAGATGCGATGATAAAAGACGCGCTTAGGCATCGTCGGCACCAATGGC
>NZ_CBFHNB010000030.1:0-24478 GCF_965657105.1 Puniceispirillum sp. (SeqCode) | reverse complement strand
AAATTCGCCAAGACGATTAGTGATGTCAACAAGCCCCTGCTCAAGACGGCGTACGTCGTACCGATTATTATCTGTAAAATCAAACAATGATATCAGATCAGGAATATCAACATTTTCAATTTCACTGGTCAGTGTAATATCACGAACCGTATATTGCGTGCCCTCGTTTAAAATGAAGGAGACGGCAAAACCACTTCGGTCAGGCAATAATCCGCCACGAACACGGGTAACTGAAATGTCGGCGTAACCACGCGCAAGATAAAACTGGCGCAGCAAGCGCACATCATAATCCAACCTGCCTTCATCATATTTGTCTGCCGAACTCAAAAACGCCCACCAGCGCTGCTCACGGCTTGAAATAGCACTACGCAGAACCCGGTCTGAATAACGTTGGTTGCCCGAAAAGCTGATCGAATTGATCTTGATAAGAGGACCCTCATTCACTTCGAACACCAGATCCACACGGTTTTCATCAAGCTCGATGATTTTAGGCTCAACAGAGGCACCAAACCGGCCGCCAGCCTGATACAAATCAAGCAATGTTCTGGTCGCTTCAAGGGCTAGTTTCTGGGTGAATACACGGCGCGGCTGAACGTCAATAGCTTCCAACAGGCGTTCATCATTGATGGCATCATTTCCTTCGATATTAATCCTGTTGATAATGGGGTTTTCCTGAATATCAATGGTGATAACACCAGCTTCATTATCAATACTGATATCTTTGAACAGACCGGTATCAAAAAGCCGTTCCAGCGCGACGTTGAGGCTGCTCTGGGTCACCGCATCACCAATATTTACCGGTAGATATGACAGCACCGTACCCGAAGACACACGCTTATTTCCAAGCACCCGTATTTCGGACACACGAATGTTCTGATCATCCGATTGGGCATATATTTCATTGGCGGGAAGCAACAGACCTGAAACAAATAGAAAAATCGCAATTAGAAAAAAATTACGCATGGATACTCCATCTTTATCCGAACAGGCACAGCACCAGTTTTCAGACCAGAACGATGCATTATTGAGACAGTAAAGGTAAATAGGTCAAAAACCTAGATACAATTTCCCTACGATATCAATCGTGCCAGATCAAACAAGACCAGAAATAACGTTAGCGTCATCAAAATGGCTATGCCACCCCGCATTAAGATAGCCTGCCAGTGAAGTGGCAAAGGTTTTCCAAGCACCGCTTCAATTAGAAAAAACGCCATATGCCCCCCATCCAGCGCCGGAATTGGAAGCAAATTAATCAAACCAAGATTAATCGAAATCACCGCGGTAAGCAAAATGAACGGCACTATTCCCTGATTAAGCACAGTACCGGATATTTCAGCGATGCGAACAGGACCGCCAACTTCGCCTTTTTGAATATTGCCTGTGACAGCACGCCCCAATCCACGCAAGATCATGATCGACATGTGAAACGCGTCCGATGTTGCCGTGACAACTGCTGTCGAAGGCGCCATGCGCACACGGGCATTAACCGGAACTGACTTAACCCCTAACACCCCGACAGTTATGTCCAACTGCTCGCTGAATTGTGCTTTAGGCGTCACCGGCAAGGTGAATTCTTGATCATCACGGCGCAAACGAAAATCCAACTGTTTTCCGGGGCTTTCAATAATCAAACCACGCATATCATTGAATTCACGTATTTTAATGCCGTCAATTTCCAAAATTAGATCACCGCTTTGCAACCCTGCCTCAGCGGCAGGCATGTCGGGTATAACCTCGCCTATTTCGGCTGGTAATATCTGTTTACCAACGGTTATATAAACCATGGCAAATAATAAAATGCCGAGAATAAAATTAGCTACGGGTCCTGCTAGGACAATCGCCATCCGCCAGTAAAGCCCAGCCCCACCAAAACTACCTTCGACATGGGCACTGCCCTGTCCGGGCGTGCTGGCGGCGTCTTCATCACCGCGCATTTTGACAAAACCACCAAATGGGATCGCCGCAATACGCCAGCGCGTGCCATTCTTGGCTGTCCGGCCATAGAGTTCAGGACCAAATCCGATGGAAAAAACCTCGACGATCACCCCAGCTTTACGCGCCACCCAATAATGGCCAAGCTCATGAAAAAAAACGACCGGGGTTATTAGTAGCAAAAACCCAATAATCAGATCAAAGAATCCAAGGTCACCCATCTTAATTACCTCTAGTTTCTGCGACAGATAACATTACTGCCCTTTAATTTTTTCAACAAGAACAGTCGCCACACGCCGCGCCTCGTTATCAACAGCGATGACAGCGTCAAGCGTGTTAATGTCACCATCTATATTGGTGGTCAGGCTATCTGCAACAATAGTGGCAATAGATGAAAAGCTAATGTGACCTGCTAAAAATGCAGCTACAGCCACTTCATTGGCACCGTTTAGAATGGCTGGGGCTGTTCCAGCTTGCTTTAAAGCGTTCTGCGCAAGGGCAAAACATGGAAAACGATCCGGCTCAATAGCCAAAAATTCGAGTTTGCCAAGCGCAACAATGTCCAATGGTTCCGGATCCCAGTTCAACCGACCTGGCATTTTCAGCGCATAAGAGATCGGCACCTGCATATCAGCAGAGGATAACTGGGCAATAATTGACCCATCACGAAAATGTATCATACCGTGAATTGCAGACTGGGGATGAATAACCGCTTCAATTTGTTCTGCAGGCAGATCAAACAAAAAATGTGCTTCGATAACTTCAAGCCCTTTATTCATCATTGTTGCACTATCAACCGAAATTTTGCGCCCCATTTCCCAATTAGGATGCGTTACAGCATCTTGTTGCGTGATAGATGCAAATTCATTCAACGGGCGGGTTAAAAAGGGGCCACCCGATGCTGTTAGACAAATCCGCTGAATCGATGACATACCCTCATGAACATCCTTACCATAAAGACGTTGCTGCCATCCATGCCAACATTGAAAAATGGCACTATGTTCACTGTCGAGCGGGATGATCCGCGCGCCATATCTTGTCACAGCCTGGCTGATCACATGACCAGCAGAAACCAAAGATTCTTTATTGGCTAATCCAATAGTCTGACCAGCTTCAACAGCTTTCATCATTGAAGGCAACCCAGCAAGACCAACAATGCCAGCAATAACGATATCAACCTTGATGGTGGCTAGTTCCGCACATTCATCATTGCCCGCAACAATCTTTATTTGAGAACCTAGTAGACGCTCAGCCAGACGCGCCTGCTGACTGGCATCAGCAATACCGACAACATCTGGTCTAAATTCAAGCGCAAGATCAGCAAGCTTTTCAACATTTGAGCCGCCAACAAGAGCTTTAATGCGAAATAGGTCAGGATTGTGTCGCACCAAAGCCAGCGTATTATCGCCAATGGAACCTGTTGCCCCAAGAATGGTGATGACCGTATGTGTTGACATGCCGAACCTTTACTAAGTAAAAAACACCAATGCGACTATCGGCAAGGTAAGAAGATATCCGTCGAACCGATCAAGCAAACCACCATGTCCTGGGATAAGCCGGCCACTATCCTTTACACCCATTTGACGTTTTACACTGGACTCAAACAAGTCGCCAAGCTGAGCCAGACAGCCAATTATGCACCCAAAGCCAAAAGCTATAACCGGGGTCAGACCATACATACCCGCAAAGATAAAATAAAGAATGCCAGCCGCCACAACCCCGGCAATAGCCCCAGACACTGTTTTATTCGGGCTGATCGACGGTGCTAATTTGGGCCCGCCCACGCGTCTTCCCACAAAAAATGCTGCTATGTCACAGGCAGCAACAACAGCACAAACAGCCAACAGCATATATTGCCCATTCTGGCTGTTAATAATCACCTGCGCACTGACACCGCACAAAGTTGTAAGGCCAACGAAAACGGCTAAAGGAAATGATTTCTGCCACATTAGCAAAATCATCATAGCTGTGATCACTGCCAAAATTAACCGCAAATCAATGACCATAAGCCATAATGGCATACCCACAAAAGCAAACAAAACAACCACTATAAATGTAAAGGGCTTGGCCAAATCAACTAGCCGGCTAAATTCTAACCCCATAAGAATGAAGGCAAACCAAACAATCAAAGATGCAATTTTGGCGTCAAACCAAACAAGGGCTATAATCGGAACAAGGGTAGCAAACCCAACAAGGCGCTGAGCCAATGGGGAAAGCGACGAAAATGGCATCAAGTCGTGTCACTTGATATAGTGCTGAGTTTTTTATCATTGTCAGCATGATTGCCACCAAAACGACGCTCTCTATTATTGAATTCGGTAATGGCAGCTTCCAGATCAGATGCTTTGAAATCAGGCCAATATATTTCACTGAAATAGAGTTCAGCATAGGACAAGTCCCACAGCAGGAAATTTGAAATGCGCTTTTCGCCGCCAGTACGGATGAGTAAATCAACCGGTGGCAAAACTGCCGTTTGCAATCGTGACTTCAAGAAATCGTTATTTACCAACTTTGGATCAATAACCCCTGCTGCCACCTCTTCGGCGATTTGACGCGTCGCTTGTGTGATGTCCTGCTGACCACCAAAATCAAGCGCAACGGTTAAATTAAGAACAGTATTTTCAGCCGTCAGCATCTCAGATTTATTAATAAGCATTTGTAAATCGTCAGAAAAATTTATTCTGTTACCAATGACACGAAGCCGAATGTTATTGTGCATTAGATCTTCGATATCTCGCATTAAAAAACGGCGCATCAATTTGAGCAAACCCGACACTTCGGGTTCAGGACGGCTCCAATTCTGTGCAGAGAACGCAAATACCGTCAGCCAACGGATCTGGCTTTGAGATGCCGCACGGCAAATATCCTTAAGCGACTCAGCGCCTTGATTGTGTCCACGAATAATTTCAAGCCCGCGGCCTTTTGCCCAGCGTCGATTGCCATCCATTATTATTGCTGTGTGATGCGGTGTTTTTACCATTATTAAAACCTGATTGGTGGTCTTTTCCAAAATTCAAATGGATATATCCAAAGCAAGGATTATAGCCATTAGGCTGTTATACCTGAGTTATCTCTTTTTCTTTATTGGCAAAAGCATCGTCAATTTTTTTAACATACTCATCAGTTGTTTTCTGAATGTCACTTTCCAGTCCGTGGCGCTCGTCTTCAGACAACAAACCGTCTTTTTCGGCCTTGCGAACACTTTCAATACCATCACGACGAACATTGCGGATAGCGACACGAGCAGCTTCTGCATAGCGGCCTGCAACTTTGACCATATCTTTCCGGCGTTCTTCCGATAAATCAGGAATTGGGACACGAATGAGCGTACCTTCGGCCATTGGATTTAGACCAAGATCCGACTCACGAATGGCTTTTTCCACAGACGCTGTCATGGACGCATCCCACACGGTCACTGTTAGCAAACGTGGCTCAGGCGCCGAAATATTGCCTACCTGACTCATCGGCATCTTAGAGCCGTAAGCGTCAACCATGATAGGTTCAAGCATACCCGTCGATGCGCGCCCAGCACGAAGCCCCATGAATTCAGTTTTCAGACTGGCAAAACCGCCTTCCATCCGACGTTTCATATCTTCGATATCAAAATCAGCCATTTCCCCTACCCTTAGCTAAATTAAAGTCCGATGCCATTCATTGATTAGTGAACGATTGTAAACTTGCCCTGATGCCGCAATACGCTAGCAAACCCACCTGCGCTTTCAATAGAAAAAACAAGGATGGGTATATTGTTCTCGCGGGCTAATGAAATAGCAGAAGCGTCCATCACCCGCAAATCATCTGAAAGCACCTGCAAATAGCCAAGTTCGTCATAGCGCTTTGCATTTTTATCTTTTTCAGGATCAGCCGAATAAACGCCATCAACACGCGTTCCTTTCAGCAAGGCATGACAATTCATTTCGGTGGCGCGTAAAGCGGCGGCGGTATCCGTGGTAAAAAATGGATTGCCTGTACCCGCCGCAAAGATCACAACACGGCCTTTTTCAAGATGCCGCGTTGCACGGCGCCGGATATAAGGTTCACAAACAGCACTTATCGGCAATGCCGACATGACCCGCACAGGAACGTCCAATTGTTCAAGCGCGTTTTGCATAGCAAGGGCATTCATAACCGTTGCCAACATGCCCATATAATCACCAGTCGCACGTTCCATACCAGCGGCGGCACCGGACACACCCCGGAAAATATTACCGCCACCAATGACAAGGCATACCTCTACACCCGTGGCGATAACGTCCTTTACCTCTATGGCGACTTTGCTAACCATTTCAGGATCAATACCATATGAACGTCTGCCCATCAGGGATTCTCCTGAAATCTTGAGCATTACACGTTGATATTTCAAATCCGTTAGGGTTTCGCTATCTGTTGCCAAGGCTGACTCCTTTGTTTTCCACTTAGGAAAGTTGTGCTGCAACTTCCGCCGCAAAGTCTGACTCTTCGCGTTCAATACCCTCGCCAAGATTAAACCGTACAAATGCCTTTAGGGTAATCTCTGCACCGGCATCTTTACCCGCTTTGATGATAACATCTTCGATCCGGGTTTCACCATCAATAACCGATGTTTGCTCAAGCAGAACGACTTCCTGATAGTATTTTTTCATCCGGCCTTCGACCATTTTTTCGGCTATTTCCTGAGGCTTGCCCGAGGCTTTGGCTTGTTCAATTAGCACGTCACGCTCACGCGCAACCATATCAGCATCAAGATCATCAACCGACAAACTTGCAGGTGACGTTGCCGCGATATGCATAGCTATCTGTTTGCCCAAACCATTCAACGCTTCAGCTGATGCGCTTGATTCCAGAGCCACAAGAACGCCAATACGGCCAAGACCGTCAGCTGTCGCATTATGCATATATGAAACTACAGAACCACTGGAAACCGACACTTTTTCCATACGACGTAGTGACATATTTTCACCAATCGTTGCGATCTTGTTAGTCAGTTCTTCCGATACATTGCGATCTGTATCAGGGTAATCCAGCGTCTTTAGCGATTCAATGTCAGAAGCGCCAAGCGCAAGCAAGCCAAGGTTTCTGGCAAAATCCTGAAACTCGGTGTTACGCGCGACAAAATCGGTCTCTGCGTTGAGTTCAACAATCGCACCCGACGTGCCATCAACCGCGACCGCAACCAAACCTTCAGCCGCTACACGACCTGATTTTTTAGCCGCCGCCGCCAAACCCTTTGTCCGCAGCCAGTCAATGGCCGCGTCCATATCGCCATCAGTCTCGCCAAGAGCTTTTTTACAATCCATCATACCTGCGCCAGATTTTTCGCGCAGTTCCTTAACTAGTGCAGCCGTTACACTCATTTTGCTATCCTTATATGCAAAGTTGTTAAAACCATTAGCCCGCAATATGCAAGCAAAGCTGTTTCCCCCACTGTAGGGAAAACAGATGTTTGTTATTCCTTGGCAACTGTGTCTTCAGCAGGAGCCGCCGCTGTCGCCTCTGCGGCAACTTCAGCAGCCACCGCGACAGGTGCCACTTCAGCGGGCACATCTTCAACAGGGGCTTCAAGAGCCGCCTCGACAGGTGCTTCGACAGCCGCACCAACGTCACCACCGCTTTTCATCAATTCAGTTTGCAAACCATCAAGAACAGCACCTTGAACCAGCTCGCAATAGAATGTGATTGCGCGCATGGCGTCGTCATTTCCTGGGATCAGATAGTCAACACCTTCTGGGCTGGCATTACTATCGACAACAGCGACCACCGGAATATTAAGACGGTTAGCTTCCTGCACCGCAATGGCTTCCTTATTCGTATCGAGGATAAACAGGATGTCAGGCAGGCCACCCATTTCCTTAATACCGCCAAGTGTGCGTTCAAGTTTTTCCTGTTCGCGGGTCAGCTGAAGAATTTCTTTCTTGGTGAGCTGGTTGATCTCGCCGCTTTCCATGCGGGTTTCAAGATCACGCAAGCGGCGTATTGACTGGGATACAGTCGCCCAATTTGTCAACATGCCACCAAGCCAGCGGTGATTTACGTAATATTGCCCACAGTCACGAGCTGTTTCAGCAATCTTTTCAGACGCGGCACGCTTTGTGCCAACAAACAACACACGGCCACCCTTTGCAGCCACATCACTGATTGCCTTTAAGGCGTGATGCAACATCGGGACAGTCTGCTGAAGATCAAGAATATGTGTTTTGTTGCGTTCACCGAAAATAAACGGTTCCATACGCGGGTCCCAACGACGAGTGCTGTGACCGAAATGAACGCCTGCTTCAAGCATTTGGCGCATAGTAAAAGTAGGGAGAGCCATGTTATTTACTCCTGTTCTCCGGTTAAACCTCCATGAGGGAAATGAAAGGCAGATGCCTTCACCGGATGGCCTGAGGCATGGATTTTGCCATGCCGGACCGCCCTCATGTGTGAATTGAGGTGAGATGTATCGCCTTATACATGAAAAAGCAAGCCAGAAAGCCGTATTTATCAGCCAAACAAGAATAATCTTTTCAATTTCGATAAGTGCTAGAGGTCACGGACTTCAAGTATCCCCGGAATACGACGCAAATTCTGGCGCAATTCACCACTCAGCTTGAAACGGCCTGCCAATGCGACGCGCACATCATGCCCATCGACGGTGAAATTCAACTTGACCTCGGCCTTGCCAGGCCCATCATCGCGCAGAGCCGATTTAAGCTGTTCAAGCGGTTTATCATCGCGTATCCACAAGCCGACACCGCCATGCCATGCCGCTACAGCATCATCCAGCACCTGCACACGTGCAGCCAGTAACCGGGGGCCATTTTCTTCAATTTTTAGGTTAGCTGAAACCAGCAATGGTTTGTCATCATTTAATAAATGTGAACTCTCAGACAGCACATCAGAAAAGAAAGTTGTTTCAAAGACACCCGTCTGATCGGTAAATTGAACAAAGGCGAATTTATTACCACGTTGTGAAACACGCACCTGTTTACCGGTGATTGACCCTGCTAGATTGACGCGTTGCGGTGGTCGCCCAGCCTCGATCTGACGGTTTAATTCACTGGCTGTGATAATGCGCAGTTTTTCAAGCTGTTTGCCATATCCATCAAGAGGATGCGCTGACAGATATAGACCCAGCGCGTCAAACTCTTCTTTCAGACGATCCATTGGCACCCAGTCTTCACATGAGGTAAGCCGCAATGAATTGGCCATGCTGTCGGTATCGTCACCAAATAGATTATTCTGGTTTGATTCCTTGTCGCGCCGGAGGGTTTCGGCATGTGCCAATAGATAATCGATGTTGTTTAATAGCTCATGGCGATTGGCATGAAGACAGTCAAGCGCCCCTGCCCGCACCAGATTTTCCATCTGCCGCCGGTTGCTAGCATCACGGGGCAGACGTTCAAGGAAATCCATCAAATGTTCAAATTTTGTACCAGCGTCTCGCTTTTCAGTAAGCCGCGCCATAGCTTCGGCGCCCACATTCTTGATCGCTCCAAGCGCATAGCGAATGGCCAGCTTAGCATCGGCATCAGTTTCGGAATCGGCATTGGCGTTGGTATGATCATTATCGGGCTCAACACGAAAACCGGCGAAGGAATGATTGACGCAAGGCGGCTTGATCACGATGCCCTTTTGCTGACATTCCTGACGGAATACAGCCAGTTTTTCGGTATTGCCCGCATCAAGCGCCATCGATGCGGCCAGAAACTCGACCGGATAATTGGCCTTGAGATAAGCGGTCTGATAGGATACCAGCGCATAGGCCGCAGCATGCGATTTATTGAAACCATATCCCGCAAAGGCCGCAATCGTGTCAAAAATATCAGAGGCCAGTTTTTCCGATATCTGATTATCTATAGCGCCATTAACAAAGGTTGCCCGCTGGGCATCCATTTCGGCTTTGATTTTCTTGCCCATCGCGCGCCGTAGAATGTCAGCTGCGCCAAGCGTGTAGCCAGCCAGAACCTGCGCGGCTTGCTGTACCTGCTCTTGATAGATCATGATGCCATAGGTTTCGTTCAACACTGGCTCAAGATCAGGGTGCATGTAGGTAATCTGCGACGGGTCGTGCTTTCGCGCTACATAGTCGGGGATATTCTCCATCGGCCCCGGACGATAAAGTGCCACCACCGCAATGATGTCCTCGAAGCGATCAGGCTTTAGGCCGCGTAGAACATCCCGCATGCCAGCTGATTCCAACTGGAATACGCCAACCGTGTCACCAGCTGAAAGCATCTCAAAGGTTTTGGTATCATCAAGTGGTATGGCATCCAGATTAATATCAATGCCACGCAGGGCAATGAATTCAACCGCGCGCTGAAGAACGGTCAGTGTTTTCAGCCCCAAAAAGTCAAATTTAACCAGACCAGCCTGTTCAACCCATTTCATATTGAACTGGGTTACTGGCATGTCCGAGCGAGGATCCCTGTATAACGGCACAAGATCAGCCAAAGGACGATCTCCAATGACCAAACCTGCCGCATGTGTCGAGGCATGTCTGTAAAGACCTTCAAGCGACAATGACATGTCAATCAGATCAGCAACCTGCTCATCCTGATTGCGTTCGGCACGAAGATCAGCTTCGCTTTCCAGCGCCTGTGCTATGGTGGTAGGATTAGCCGGATTATTAGGAATTAATTTGGCGATGCGATCCACCTGCCCGTAAGGCATTTCAAGCACACGGCCAACATCCCGCAAAGCCGCACGCGCCTGCAAAGATCCAAAGGTAATGATCTGGGCTACGCGGTCTTTACCATATTTTTCCTGAACATATGTGATGACTTCATCACGCCGATCCTGACAAAAATCGATATCAAAATCAGGCATAGACACACGTTCTGGATTCAAAAACCGCTCAAACAGCAACCCCCAGCGAAGTGGATCAAGATCCGTGATTGATAACGCCCATGCCACTACCGAACCAGCACCAGACCCTCGCCCCGGCCCCACAGGAATAGCAGCGTTTTTTGCCCATTGGATAAAATCAGCAACAATTAGAAAATAACCCGGAAATCCCATCTGATTGATAACACCAAGCTCAAAAGCCAAACGATCTTGATACGGTTTGGCTATATCTGCTTTTGTAGCGGCGTCCATGTCATCTTTATAGACATGCCGTTCCAACCTATGCGCAAGGCCATCTTCGGCCTGTCGTGCCAGCGCAACATCTTCGGTTAAATTCGTACCAGCCGTAAAAGCAGGCAGGATTGGCGCGCGTTCAGGCGACATATAACTGCAACGTTTGGCAATAGTTACTGTATTTGTTATAGCTTCTGGAATATCTACAAATAAATCAGTCATTTGTTTGCCTGATTTAAAGTAATGGTTAGACGAATATTTGATGCGATTTTCTTCTGAAACCTTGCGCCCTGTGCCAATACAAATCAGCGCGTCATGTGGGCCAGCCATCTTAGGCGTATCAAACCGGCAATCATTGGTCGCAACCAGCGGCAGATCAAGATTGTCAGCCAATGCAACAAGAATCGGTTCAGCTACCTGCTCAGCGCCTAAGCCATGCCTTTGCAGTTCGATATAGACACGCCCCTGCATGATTGTATGTAAAGCTTGCAAACGTGATTTGGCTAGTGATTGACGGCCATCTGATGCGGGCAAACCAACAAACCCCTCCATGACACCACCAGACAGCAAAATCAGCCCTTCAGATCGGGCTGCCAAGGCATCAATGCTACATTGCGGGTCGGTGTTTGCCTCTGAATTCAACAAAGCGTCAGATAAAAGATGGGAAAGATTGACGTAACCCGTTTCATTCTGCGCCAGCAAAACAACTTCGCCAGTGCCCTGACTATCAGTGATATTGAGTTGCGCGCCCATAATCGGCTGAACACCCACATTGACCATAGCCTTGGAAAATTCAAGCGCCCCAAACATATTGTTGGTATCGGTGATGGCGGCGGCTGGTTGGGCATCATCAGACACAAGACGCGCAAGATTCTTGATCCGTAAAGTCGACTCGGCCAGTGAATAGGCTGTGTGCAAACGAAGATGTACAAAATTGGTGGGCATTTAACACCTGTATCATAGCTGGAATAGCCAGCATAAACCCAAATCATAAACCATAGTGACATAAGCGCAATGCACTGGCACCTAGTTGCCTCAATATTTTTAAAAATCAGGACGAAAGATCAGTTAATGGTTTCTATGACACCGTTTTTAAGCGTCAGAATGCTATCCATTTCATGCGCCAATTGCTGATTATGTGTAACTACCAAAGCCGCTGTATTGGTGCCATGAACAATCGCCGATAGATGTTCAAAAACACCCGCCGCCGTAGCCGGATCAAGATTACCTGTTGGTTCGTCAGCCAGCAAGACACGCGGCGCATTGGCGACTGAGCGCGCGATGGCAACACGTTGCTGTTCACCACCCGATAGCAAGCCCGGCCGATGACTATCACGATTCACAAGACCAACCATCTGTAATAATTGTTCAGCGCGTGCGGCTGCTTCGTCACGGGCAAGACCATTCAGCATTTGCGGTATCATGATATTTTCAAGCGCCGAAAATTCAGGAAGCAGACGGTGAAACTGGAACACAAAGCCAATATGCGACCGGCGTAACTGGCCACGCTTGCGCCGGCCAATCTTATCTGTTTGCTGACCAGCGATAGTAACGGTGCCACTTGTTGGTGTTTCGAGAAGACCCGCGATATTCAACAAGGTTGATTTGCCCGAACCCGATGGGCCGATAAGCGCTTTCATTTCCCCTGATGCTACCGTTAAGCTAGCGTCATTGAGAATTTCCAGTTTGTTATCGCCCTGTATATAGTTCTTGGTCACCTTGTCGAGTGACAGCATTGGTATGCGGGTTTGTTGCTGTTTATTCATAACGCAAAGCCTCTGCCGGGGCGATGCGCGTCGCCCGCCATGCTGGATACAGACTGGCTATAAAGGATAATGAGATGGCCATTATAATCACCATCAATACTTCCTGCGGATCAACCTTGGCCGGTAAATTGGACAGGAAGTAGATTTCGGCGGCAAATAATTCAGAACCGGTCAGGCCTTCGAGAAACTCTTTAATAGCGTCTATTTTCCAACAAAATAGCATCCCCAGAACAGACCCGATAGCCGTGCCAACGACGCCTATGCTGGCACCTGTCATTAGGAAAACCCGTAAGATAGATCCCCCGCTTGCACCCATAGTTCTGAGCACAGCAATATCAGCGTTCTTTGAACGTACCAGCATAATCATTGATGATACGATATTGAAAGCCGCGACAAGAATGATCAATGTCAGGATCAAAAACATAACATTACGTTCAACAGCGAGCGCGTTCAAAAAGCTTTTATTTCTGTCAAGCCAGTCAAAGGCACGAAGGTTTTTGGTCAGTGTGCTGGTGATTGTCTCCCGGTAAAAGGCTATGTTCTGCGGATCATCAACATAGATTTCAAGCCCCGATACCGACGTGGGTAGCCCCAGAAAGTCACCTGCAACATCAAGCGGCATAAAAATGAAGCTGGTATCATATTCATGCATACCAACATCAAAGATGCCTGCAACCTTGAAGCTTCGACGTGTTGGTAAGGTACCAAAGGCGGTGGCTTTACCACGCGCCGTGGTCAAGGTGATCGTTCCCCCCGGAGTTATACCAGTCTTGAACGCCATGGTTTTGCCAATCAACACGCCACCATCATCACGAAAGCTGGCTATGGCCTTATCATCAAGTGAGTCCCATAAAGGCTTGCGCGCCGCGAGATCAGACCAGCGTACGCCGCGAATAACGGCACCCAGGCTAACTGCATTTTTGGTCGCCATGACCTGACCTTCGATCTGAGGTGTAACCGCAATAACACCCGGCATTTCAGTGATTGAAAGCGCCAAATCATCATAGTTTGTAATGCCGTTGCCCTCGGTACTATAAATAGCCACATGACCATTAAGACCAAGAATACGATCGACAAGTTCGGCGCGAAACCCATTCATCACCGACATCACAATAATCAGCGTGGCAACGCCAAGTGTGATCCCCGCCAGTGAAAACCAGGCAATAACTGAGATAAACCCTTCAGCCCGACGCGCCCGCATATAGCGTAGTGCAAGCATCCGTTCGACCGGAGAGAAAAATAAAGCCATTAGACAGTTCCCAATTCAAAGGATAGGTGAATGACGCGCATCATAGGTTACATCAATTATCGATTTAAGATTTTGGTAACACCAGAATCTGGCGACATTTCGGCAGTTTCGCCCGTTTTACGCCGCTTTACCTCAACCATGTTATTTTCCATACCACGTGGCCCGACGACAACTTGCCATGGAATGCCAATCAAATCCATGCTTGCCATCTTGGCGCCCGGACGATCGTTACGGTCATCAAGCAATGGCTCCAATCCGGCATTGTCAAATTGTTCATACAGACGTTCAGCTTCAGCATCACATACTGCATCACCCGGTTTCAAATTGACGATAGCCACGCCAAATGGCGCTACAGAATCTGGCCAAATAATACCCTTTTCGTCATGACTGGCCTCAATAATGCCACCAACAAGCCGTGACACGCCAATACCATATGACCCCATATGCACCGGCACAGCTTTGCCATCAGGGCCACTGACTGTCGCGCCCATGGCTTCTGAATATTTTGTTCCAAAGTAAAAAATATGGCCAATCTCAATACCACGAAGCGACATCAATTCATCTGTCGCCACCGGACAGTTATCCGCATCATGCATATCATCTGCACGCGCATAAAGGCTGGTATATTTGTCAACAAATGGCTGAAGATCGGCATTATAATCAATGTCAGCATCCAGATTGATGTTCATCCAATCTTTATGAAAATAGACGCCGCTTTCGCCTGTTTCTGCCAGAATGATAAATTCGTGACTCATGTCACCGCCAATCGGGCCTGTGTCGGCTTCCATAGGAATCGCCGTTAACCCCATACGGGCAAAGGTTTTGAGATAAGAAACAAACATACGGTTATAGGCCGCACGTGCCTTGTCGCCATCCAGATCAAACGAATAGGCATCCTTCATCAAAAATTCACGGCCACGCATAATGCCAAAACGCGGGCGCACCTCATCGCGGAATTTCCACTGAATATGATACATATTCAACGGTAGCGCCTTGTAACTGCGCACATGCGCCCGAAAAATATCGGTGATCTGTTCTTCATTGGTGGGGCCGTAAAGCATGTTACGCTCATGCCGGTCAACGATACGCAACATCTCGGCACCATAATCGTCGTAACGGCCAGATTCCTGCCATAGCTCGGCTGGTTGGATCGTCGGCATCAGAATTTCCAAAGCGCCTGCCCGGTTTTGTTCTTCGCGGACGATATTTTCGATTTTATCGAGGACACGCTTGCCAAGCGGCAGCCATGAATAGATACCGGCGCTGGATTGTTGCACCATTCCCGCCCGTAACATCAAACGATGTGATGCAATTTGTGCTTCTTTCGGGGTTTCTTTCAGGAGGGGTAGAAAATACTGGCTAAGACGCATAAAGGTTTCCTTGGTATGGCTAATTCATAATAAGATCCGGCACAGCTGGCAAATCCGGCACATATGGCAAATTAAAGTCGTGCAGGTCAATAATGATGCCCAGCAGATATCGATAATCTAGATTGAAGCCCCGCCTAACGCAAGGATGGAAGCCCCTCATGATTGAAGATATCGGCGATCATCTCATCCGAGACCTCTGCCAATGTCGCAGGTGACCATGTAGGGGCATTATCCTTATCCACCAGAACGGCTCTGACGCCTTCGACAAAGTCTGGGCGGCGCATCATCTTGAGGGCGAGTTTAAAATCAAGATCAAGCGCAGCATCGACGTCTGCAATCGTATCTGAAAGACTCAATAAATGCGTAAATACCTTGATTGAGGTCGGGCATCTTGTGGTCAATAGGTTGTGGATGTTGTCGGCAAAGGCATCGCCCTTGATACGCGCCATATCGGCAGCACGCATCACCATGTCTTCGGCCTTTTCAGCGCCAAAAATATAATCAATCGCCGCCCGGTTCGCGCTTAGCCCCGGCACCCCCGGATCAGTCTGAAAGTCAGCAATGACGCTATCAATCGTATCTGCGGAACAAGCCACAAGCGCGTCTGATAGCTTATCAATATCAGCGCTTTTGACAGTCGCATGGGCAAGCCCCAGCATCATACAATCGGCCCCATCAAGCATTGCCCCCGTGGTGCCTATCCATAGCGCAACCGGCCTAGGACAGCGCCCCAGAAACAAGCTGGCTGTGGCATCCGGAAACAAGCCTATAGCGGTTTCAGGCATGGCAAAACGCGTAGTATCGGTAACAATAACATGTGAACAATTCTGCGCTATGCCAGCACCACCCCCCATCACAATGCCATCACATAAAGCAATGATTGGTTTGGAAAAATGCGCAACCGCAACATCTGCCAGATATTCAGACCGGAAATAATCAAGCGCCCCGTCAATAGGATCTTCAGACAATAATGCGCGCGCAAAACGCACATCGCCACCTGCGCAGAACGCACGAGGTGCACTGCTTTTGAGGATGACATGCGAAACCGTATCATCATGATCCCATGCGGCCAGCTGATCATGCAGAACCGTAACCATCTCTATACTCAGCGCGTTCAACGCCTTGGGACGGGCAAGTGTGATCACACCAACCTTTTGTGACCCTGAGCCGGTTTCAGATGAACAGATAATGTCGCTTTGTCGCATTGCAGAAAGACCCATGTTTGTTTATGTATAGTGCATCAAATTGAAACATATCGGAAACCAGCGGGCATGAGTAGAGGTCATTTTCCATCCACACGGATGCGTCGTAACCGCATGCAATCCTTTTCACGTCGGTTAATGGCAGAAACAAATCTGACAGTGGATGATCTGATCTGGCCTATGTTCGTTATCGAAGGTCAGGCGATTGATGATCCTATCGCGTCGATGCCCGGGCAATATCGCTATTCGATTGACCGCCTTGTTGAAAAGGCGAGCGAAGCTGTTGCCCTTTCGATTCCAGCTATTGCGATTTTCCCAGCTTTGGATTCATCGATGAAAGATGCTGATGGCAGCGGTGCCCTTGATGGTAATAATCTTATCTGCCGGGCTGTTCGTGCTGTCAAAAACGTCTGTCCAGATCTTGGTATTATTTGCGATGTCGCGCTTGATCCCTTTACCGATCATGGACATGACGGGGTAATCCGTGATGGTATGGTCGCCAATGATGAAACCGTTGATATTCTATGCCAGCAAGCGGTTCTACAAGCTGATGCTGGCTGTGATATCATTGCACCATCCGACATGATGGATGGGCGAGTTGGCGCTGTCAGAACCGCGCTTGATAAGGCAGGACATCATAATGTGATCATCATGTCCTATGCAGCCAAATATGCCTCGGCTTTCTATGGCCCGTTTCGCGATGCGGTCAAGGCGGGCGCCTCGCTTGGATCAACTGGTAAATCAAGCTATCAGATGGATCCGGCGAATAGTGATGAAGCGATGCATGAAATCGGCCTTGACCTGCAAGAAGGCGCCGATATGGTGATCATCAAACCCGGCATGCCTTATCTTGATATCTTGAATAGGGCAAAAACCGAATTTGGCGTGCCATGTATCGCCTATCAGGTGTCAGGAGAATATGCGATGATTCTGGCGGCAGCCGAAAATGGCTGGCTTGATCAGGATCGAAGCATGATGGAAAGTATGGTGGCTTTCAAACGCGCCGGCGCCGATGCTGTGATTACCTATTTTGCCCCGCAAATTGCTACAATTCTGCATTCAAAATAGCTTCTGCACTAGCGCAGATAATCAAAGCCCGCTAACGTCGTTATATACGTAATTCAACTGTACTGGACATGCCCCCATGTTCGGCAATCACAATTCCAAAGGGGTTCTTAATATGGGTGTTTCAGCACAAGATATTCGCGATGCGGCCAGATTGCTTGACGGCAATGTTATTCGGACGCCAATGCTGAAGTCACCTTTATTGTCCCGTCATCTGGGATGTGAGGTCTATGTAAAACTCGAATGCCAACAATATACGTCATCTTTCAAGGCACGCGGTGCTTATGTTGCCATGCTGGGGCTAGACGATAACCAGAGAAAAAAAGGCGTTATCGCCATGTCAGCGGGTAATCATGCGCAGGCGGTCGCCTATCACGCCGAAGCCATGGGCATACCTGCAGTGATCGTGATGCCGTCACAAACACCCTTTGCCAAGGTCACGCGCACCCGAAGCTATGGTGCCGAAGTGGTGCTTGAAGGACGCAATCTGAATGAATGCGAAAATACAGTTCAAAAGCTGATTGAAGAACGTGGCCTGACCCTTATTCATCCCTATGACAACGAAAAGGTTATGCAAGGTCAAGGCACGGTTGGGCTGGAAATGCTGGAAGATCAGCCTGATCTGGATATGCTGGTTGTGCCTATTGGTGGTGGCGGTCTGATGGGCGGCATATCAACAATTGCGCGCGATATTCGCCCCGATATGAAAATCTATGGTGTGCAGACCGAAGCCTATCCATCAATGAAATTGGCCGTGGCTGGACAGGAGATTGTCTGTGGTGGGGAAACGCTTGCCGAAGGCATTGCGGTTAAAAAGCCAGGCGGCGTCACCTTGCCAGCTATCGAAAAGAATGTTGACGATATTCTGCTGGTCAATGAACAACAGCTTGAATGGGCTGTCGGTGCCCTGATCGAACAGCAACGGGTTGTTTCCGAAGGGGCTGGCGCGGCTGGTATCGCGGCACTTTACGCCTATCCCGAGATGTTTGCAGGGCAGAAAGTCGGAGTTGTGATCTGTGGTGGGAATATCGACCCACGATTACTGGCATCCATATTAAACCGTAATATGGCAAGCGATGGCCGGGTTGCGCGGTTGCGTATCGATATTTCGGACGAACCGGGTATGCTGGCGGCGATTACCGCATCAATTGGACGTTGTGGTGGCAATATCATCGAAATTTACCATCAACGGCTGTTTTTTGATGTGCCTGCCAAACTCGCCAAAATTGACGCTGTGATCGAAACGCGCGGCACCGAGCATGTCAAAGAGATCATCGATGATTTACGCAAAGCAAACTTTACCGTTCGCCAACTTGATGACGCCGACAAAATCTAGCAAAGACATAAAAGCGTTTTTACGAAACGCCAAGCTTGATTTCTGGCGCTGTTCATTGGCACATTAGAGTATGGATCAGGATAAACGTCTTCATAATCAGCCCCCCCTTGCCGTTCGCTTGAGTATGCGCAGTGAATGTCCGTATATTGCGGGGCGAACCGAACAGCGCGTGGCTGTCGATATCAGTCAGAACCCTGCCTTGCACGATCAAATGGCTAGAGCTGGCTTTCGCCGTGTTGAAAACTGGGTTTATAAGCCTGCCTGCCCCGGATGCAACGCCTGCATTCCATGGCGCGTTGATACAGTTGGTTTCAAGATGGGGCGCAATCTGTCACGTATCTGGCGCTCAAATGAGGATTTGACCCGTCAAATTGCGCCAATCACTACAACAGCAGCACATTTCAATCTATTCAAACGTTATATCAACACCCGTCATGGAGATGGGCAAATGGCAACGATGAATAAGGATGAATTTGTCAGCATGATCGAAAACAGCCCTATTGAGTCTGTCTTGCTCAATTATGTGACCGCTGATGGGCGCTTAATTGGGGCGGTGCTAACCGATGTTCAAAGTGACGGTTTAAGTGCCGTTTACAGCTTCTATGACCCGTCTGAAACAAAACGATCGCTTGGCACTTATATGATTATGGACATGATCGATTTTGCCAAAGAGCTTGGTTTGCCATGGCTTTATCTAGGCTATTACGTCGAAGACAGTAGCAAGATGTATTACAAAGCCCGCTTCAAGCCAGCCAATGTTTTCATTGATGGCCAATGGCAAACATATAAAGCGCCGCAAGATACATAATCAAAACTTGAAAAGACGCTGATTAACTGGATTTAGGTGAATTTTGCCGGACGCGGAAAGCCTGTCGGCGGCAATTTACCAGCACCTGCCCTTTTTGCAATCCAGTTACTCATATCCGTTTCGGTACGCGTGCGACCACCCCCCGCCTGCCAGCTCAAGCCTTTATCACTATGATATACTGTCACATCAGCAAGGCCGCCATCTTTGAAACGTTGCAGAATGACACCACGTCCACGTGTCATTTCGGGTAATTCGCTAATCGGAAAGGCCAGTAATTTGCGATTCACACCAACCGTGGCAACCATATCGCCATCGACCATACAACATGCAACAGCACGCGCATCTCCAGGCAAGTTGAGTATCTGTTTCCCACTTCTTGTTTGCGCAATGGCAGATTGCGTATCCACGATCAGACCATGTCCAGTACTAGCGGCAACTAGCATTTTACCAGCTACACCGCGCAATAATGTGATAATTTCGATATCCGCCGGCAAATCAGTCAAGAGGCTTACAGGTTCACCAAAACCACGCCCACGCGGCAAGCGATCACCTGCCAATGTATAGAAACGGCCATTATCGGCAAACAACAAAATCTTGTCAGTGGTTTCGGCATGTAAAACCAAACCGGGGCCATCACCTTCTTTGAACTTGAATTCAGTATCAAGCTCCTGATGCCCCTTCATGGCCCGAATCCAGCCTTTGGCTGAGCAAATGATGGTTATTGGTTCACGCTCGACTAGAATATCAGTCGGGTCAAAATCGATTTCAGGCGCGTCAGCCAATGTTGTTCGCCGCTTGTCATCCTTGGCAAAACTATCCTTCATTTCTTTAATTTCAGTGGATATTTTTTTCCATTGCAGATCTTCATTCGTTAACAAGTTCTGTAAGTCAGCCTGTTCAGCAACCAGATTATCCCGTTCGGTGCGCAAGGCCATTTCTTCAAGCCTACGCAAAGAACGCAAACGCATATCCAGAATGGCATTGGCCTGAGTTTCGGTCAGATCAAAGCGCGCAATCAAAGCGTCACGTGGGTGTTCAGATTCACGGATGATGGCTATCACTTCGTCAAGATTGAGATAAACGATCAAATAGCCATCTAGCACCTCAAGGCGATGCGCAATCTTACCCAAACGAAAACGCGCACGACGTTGCAGAACAACCTGCCGATGCGCAAGCCACGCATTTAAAGCCCCGCGCAAATCCATAACGCCAGGTCGTCCTGTGGCATCAAGCACATTCAAATTCAGCGGTACGCGGGTTTCAAGATCGGATAGTTTGAACAGACTTTCCATGACGATTTCAGGTTCAAGACGACGTGATTTCGGCTCGAGCACAATACGCAAATCTTCGGCAGATTCATCACGGATATCAGCCAGAACAGGCAATTTCTTTGCATTAAGCATTTCGGCAAGACGTTCAATGAGACGAGATTTTTGAACCTGATAAGGAATTTCGGTGACAACGATTTGCCAACCACCCCCCTTTTCCTTTTCAATTTCCCAGCGCGCCCGTACCCGAAAACCGCCGCGACCTGTTGCATAGGCATCACGGATTGAATCTGCCGGTTCAACCAGCAAGCCACCTGTCGGGAAATCAGGGCCTTTAACAAATTGCATCAAGGTATCAATCGAGGCGTTTGGATGTTTAATCAAATGAAGCGACGCATCAGCAAGTTCAATGACATTATGAGGGGGGATCGATGTTGCCATACCAACAGCAATGCCCTGGGCACCATTGGCTAGCAGGTTAGGAAATCCAGCAGGCAGTAAGACAGGTTCTTCGGATTCACCATCATATGTTGGTCTGAAATCAACAGAATCTTCGTCAATACCGTCAAGTAAAAGCCGCGCCACTTCGGTCATGCGCGCTTCGGTATAGCGCATGGCAGCGGCGTTATCACCGTCAATATTGCCAAAATTACCCTGTCCATCGACAAGCCGATAGCGCATGGCAAATTCCTGAGCCAAGCGCACCATTGCATCATAGATGGCCGCGTCACCATGAGGATGAAATTTACCCATAACATCGCCAACCACACGGGCGGATTTTTTGAACCCCTGACCCGGATCAAGCTTTAACTGACGCATGGCAAAAAGCAGACGCCGGTGCACAGGCTTCAATCCATCGCGCACATCCGGCAAAGACCGTGATGTGATCGTGGATAAAGCATAGGCCAGATACCGTTCGCTTAACGCATCAGAAAAGCTTGTCTGATCAATATGTTCACCGGGATTGGTATATGTATCATTCGCCATGATGTACCTTGTTAAGATCGCTTGTGGTCACTGACTCTTTTCGATATGAGCGCTTTGGTTATAGCGGTTTAAGACCATATCGGCTAGCCGTCTTCGTTGTATTGGTAGATCTTGATTATGCGCCGCAAAGACACGTTTCTCAAGGAAATGACCCGTTAAATTCAGGCCTGAAACGTGATCGGATGCCACATTCGTAATTCCGCCCAAAAATACCGGCAATGTCAGCATCCGCTGGACATATTCGCCAGCCTGATCCAATGCGATCGCACATCCCGATTTTGGGCTTACATAAGCAAGCTTTTCCCTGGCACCACTGGCAGCACAACGCGTCAGATCAAGCTGGTAGCCTGCGGCATTCAGCAAACCAAGCTCCCACCGGATATAGCCCTCAATCCAACGATGTTCTGGATCATCCAGACACATTAGGTCAAACAGGGCATTTGTGCCATCATATAAGGCATGCTGGGCTTCGCGTTCCGGCAAAGTTCCATCAAGCAATGCACAGGCTGACGCTATGCCTGCAAGCCGTAAAGCATCATCCAGCATCAAAGCCGGTATCGCGCTAATCAATTCAATTTGCATCTGTCCAAGCTGGTCGATAAGCCGTGCACGCCAGCTGACGCGTACACGATTGCCAGGTTGTAATATGCCACGCATTTTGGACGAGCTGCCGCCGCGAACAAGACCAGCATGACGGCCATTTTCTGCGGTCAGCACAATTACCACGGCACTGCCCTCACCATGTGGCTTTACCGAAATAATGACGGCATCAGCAACCCATTCAGGCATTGTAATCCAGATCCCACAAAGAATAACGCGCCGAGTCATCCATCCAGTCTTTGCGGTATTTCACATGCGAAAAGACATGCACTCGTCTTTCAAGCGCCTCTTCAAGATCACGGCGGGCGGCAGACCCAATCCGCTTGATTGTCTGTCCCTGCTTGCCAAGAATAATGCCACGATGCCCTTCACGCGCGACATAAATCGATAAATGAACCTCAGCGCTGCCATCATCGCGCTCTTCCCAGCTTTCGGTTTCCACCGTCAACTGATAGGGCAATTCCTGATGCAAGTTCAAAAACAGCTTTTCACGCATAATTTCTGCCGCCAAAAGCCGCAGGGGCATATCTGAAAGATCGTCAGGGTCGAACAGATAGGGGCTTGCGGGCATATGGCCAGCTAGCCATGTCTTCAGATCACCGATGCCATTGCCTGTTTCAGCCGACACCATGAAAATACGTTCAAAATCATATAACTTGGACATGGCGTCAGCACGCTCAAGCAAGCGTTCCTGCGGCGGCAGATCGATCTTGTTAAGCACCAATGATGCCTTGCGACCAGACTTTTTGAGCTTTTCGATGATGTTCAGCGTATCCTGATCAATTTCGCGGCGGGCACAGTCATGAAGCATTAACAGAACGTCGCCATCTTCGGCACCTTGCCATGCAGCCTGCACCATAGCCCTGTCTAGCCGTCGCTTTGGCGTAAAAATACCCGGTGTATCAACAAAAATGATCTGCGCCGTACCCTGCATAGCAATACCACGAACCCGGCTGCGTGTGGTTTGCACCTTTGGAGTAACAATCGACACTTTCTGACCAACCATGGCATTCATCAAGGTTGACTTGCCCGCATTCGGTGCCCCGATAAGCGCTACAAAGCCAGCCCTGGTCATCGCGTTATCGCTCGTCATGTTATCTCTTTCTTGGTTGGGTCTTTTTTCGTTATTTGAGCCACCATAAGCGCAGCGGCTTGCTGTTCGGCCAGTTTGCGGTTTGAAGCGCTGGCCACTATAGAGTTATACCCTTCAACAGATACTTCATATATCATTTCAGGCGCATGATCTGGTCCAGATTTAGAAATTAATCTATATAGAGGCAAGGCAAGCCCCTGTTTCATGACCAATTCCTGCAGACGTGATTTGGCATCCTTTTCAGTACCTGCTGGCGCGGCCGTATCAAGCGCCCAATAGTCTAGGATGAAACGTCGCGCCACCTCAAAACCACCATCGAGATAATGCGCCGCGATCAAACTCTCAACCGCATCAGCAATAACCGATTCATTTTCGGCTAGCGCCATGCCGTTCTGAACCGAAATAAAGCGAGCCAATTCAAGTTCACGGCCAACTTCGACTAGCTTTGACTGACGGGCATCAGCATGTAACCGCAAGGATAATTTGCCTTCATCTTCATCTGGACATTGGCCATAGAAAAAATCAGCCAGAACAAGACCAAGAACCCGGTCTCCCAGAAATTCAAGCCGCTCGTTACTTTTTGTCGGCCCAGCGAAACTGGCATGTGTCAAAGCGCGGACAAGCACTGATTGATCGTTGAATTTATGTGCCAGCCGGTGGGCTAGTGGTTTCAAATCAACTGATTTCATCAAATAATTGTATCACCAAGGCGACCATAACGAATTGCAAATGGCCATTTCCAAAATTCCCAAATACGGGCACTGCC
>NZ_CBFHNB010000029.1:0-24590 GCF_965657105.1 Puniceispirillum sp. (SeqCode) | reverse complement strand
GCCGATGGTGCCGCTTCACTTCGTGATGGTTCGGTTGACATGGCATGTATCTTTGGTGGCGCATCGGCAGCAGCAGCTGGCGAAGTTGGTAAGCCGATCATGTCATCACAGGAAAAAATGGATGCAGGCATCGGTTCATTTGACGTTGTGTCAGTGACCGAGTCATTCGCAAAAGAAAACCCTGATCTTCTGCGCACTTTCCTTGAAGTTACCGATGAAGCCAACGCCGCATGGATGGCTTCAGACGCACAGCTCAGAAAAGTTGCCGCTGATGCTGGTATGGACCTTAAAACAACGAAGGATCAGATGGCTGGCTTCGTGTTCCCATCTGTTGATGAGCAGTTGAGTGATTATTTCGGTACAGACGGTATCGCTGCCGCTGCTGCTGAATCACTTGGCCTGGTCTTCAAAAAGCCTGGGGCTTGGAATGTTGATCAGAAAGTCGCCAAAGTTATCACTGGTGAATTTCTTAACTAATCAACCTTAGTTGACATAAAATTGAACAAGGCTCGCCTGTCGAGCCTTGTTTGCTACTTATCCTATATATCATTTGGAATAGTGAACAAATGGCTGACCTGCATTGTAAAGACCTCTGTATGACATTTCGGGATCCGATGTCAGGTTCCAAAATTGAGGCGCTTAAAGACATTGAATTTGACCTGAAGCATGGTGAAATTTTGACTGTTCTGGGACCATCTGGATGCGGCAAAACCACGTTGCTGAATATGGTTGCTGGCTTTCTCACACCAACTAGCGGTAAATTGGATCTTGGTGGCGTGCCGATTGAGGCACCTGGTGCCGAACGCGGTATGGTCTTTCAGCAAGGCGCATTGTTTGAATGGCTGACAGTCTCCAAGAATGTCGATTTTGGTCTGCGGATGAAAAAGACCGACCCTGAAGAAAGCGCCGCCCTTGTTGAAAAATGGCTCGATATTGTTGGCTTACAGGGATTTGGCGATACACCGACATATCAGTTATCCGGCGGTATGCAGCAGCGCGTTGCGTTGGCGCGCTGTCTTGTAAATGACCCCGATCTTATTTTGATGGACGAACCGCTTGGTGCGCTTGACGCGTTGACACGCGAAAAAATGCAGTCACTGATTCTCGAATTATGGAAGAAAACAGGTAAAACCATCATCGTCATCACCCACTCGGTTGAAGAAGCCCTCTTATTAGGCGAGCGTCTATTTGTGATGGCGCCACGACCTGGTCGTATCCACCGCGAATATAACCTTCCTTTTGCTGAAATGGGTCTCAAACGGTCGCTACGCGAGATCAAGCAGGAAAAAGAATTCAGCAAGATACGCGAAGAAATTCTGACTATGATCTGGGATATGGAAGAGGAGATTATGGGCGGTGTTTGAGTGGCTTTCAGATAACCGGGCGATAATAGCCCTTTTCATGATACTTGCATTAATTGTCAGTTTCATATGGTCGATCTTTGTCGGCTTGAAAGAAACAAAACTGCGCGCCAAAGATGAAGTCTTTGGTGATCCTGAACGCACAAAAGGCGGCTGGTATTGGGCAATATGCGGCGTATCGGCATTATTGCTTTTATGGTTCCATTATTCATGGGGCACTGCCCGCGCCGTATTTCCCAACGCCGCCAATGAATTGTGCCAGATTGCTAAAATTGATGAATCCATGGCGTCGATCAGTGCCGCGCTTCCGATTGGTTCGCGTTATCTGAAATCAACAACATTGGTTGTGCGGAATGGCCAGCAAGTTGACAAGCTAGCCGCAAACATGCCAGCCGGTATTTTCAGCGCGCGCGAAGAAGCCGAACTGGATATTGTTCTTGGCGATATGGGCGCCCTAATGGCAACGCTTTCCAACCCCGAATATATCGACCCAAAAGCTATTACCAAACTGGCTGACGTCGAACGCGCATTGGGTGATCTTGCTTACATTCTGCGTGAAGGGCCGAATGGCGCAACACCAAGTGCGGCCGCGCTAGCCCAGCCGAAATGGGGTACTTCGGAAGTTGAAATCCCGATGTTGCCTATGACGCCTCGTGGTGTTCTGTTTGATAAAATCAGTGCCCAAGTCATTCCCATCACGGATCAGTTCCTCAGCATCCGTAACATATCGCCTGAGGCAAAACAGCTGATCGCCAGCACCAAGGCCACGATTGCAAAACTGCAAAAACCGGATCCGTCAATCACCCTTGACGAAGCTGGCGAAAAAACCCGCAAAGCCTATATCAAGTCAGTTGATCGCATCTTTAAGCGCCTTGATGACGGTGTTATTTTTCCATCGGCATCAATGCAAGGCATGCATGAAGCCGTTGCCGATATTTATGACGCTGTAGGCGATGCAAAGGGTGGCCTCGGCCTTATTGAATCGATATTTTTCCCGGGACAGGGCATTGTTAAATCGCGCACGCAATGTACCGAGCAGGGGCCAGGGCGCTGGTTACCCAAACCTACTGATATCATTGCAACATTTTCGCAACTGGCAAACCCCAATCTGGAAACCGGTGGTGGTTTCAAGGGCACCACTTTACTGTGGTGGAAATGGCTTTCCATTGCCGATGTCGTCGCCTTCTTGATTCCGGATGGGCTTGTTGATGTTCTGCCAGGAAGCTATGGCACGCATGGCACCGCTGGCGAATTTAAACCCAACTACAAAGACAAATTACTGGCTGTGGCACAGGGCGATGTCTATATAGGTTCGATCCCGATGCTGGACGGCCATATATGGGATTCTTTATTCCGCGTAATTGTTGCCTTGACCTTGGGCATCCTTCTTGGTGTGCCATTGGGCATATATATGGGTGTGTCACGGTTTTTCAAATCCTTCTTTGATCCCTTGATCGAGCTTTATCGTCCGGTGCCGCCTTTGGCATGGGCACCTTTGATTCTGACCATTTTCGGTATTCAGGATGATGGCAAAATCTTTCTGCTCTTCATGGTCGCATTTGCGATCATGGTGATTTCGGCGCGCACAGGTGCATCTGGAACACAATTATCAAAAATTCGGGCATCGCATTCGCTTGGCGCAACAAACCAGCAGATTATGCGTCATGTCATTCTGCCAAATGCCATGCCTGAAATTCTGACCGGTATTCGAATTGCTGTTGGTGTTTGCTGGGGCACGTTGGTTGCGGCCGAAATGCTGGCAGGCACAACCGGACTTGGCTTTATCGAAAATGTGGCGCGGACAGTTGCTGATTATGAACTGATCTGGGTGACGATCATTTTGCTAGGCATGCTTGGTCTGTTATTTGATATGATTATGCGCTGGGTTATCAGCAAGACCATCCCGTGGCGCGGCAAGGGCTAATTCGACGCCTGATTATTTTGGGACGCTCAATACGGGTTGATTGGCATTCTGTCTTGTCATGTGCCATGTCATCTGGCATGTCATCTGGCATGTCATCTGCGCTGTCTATAATGGTCACTCTGCTATATGTGATACCGTCACCTGCCGGCCCCTGCGACGCTTAATATAATGTCCGGGGTAGAATCAAATTGATGTCCTTTCATAGCTAGTTTATTTTGATGTTTCAGTTCATAGTATAAAGATCATTAACATGTCCAAAGTCAGCTTTAACAAACCCTTCACCCAGCAAGAAGCCATTCCAGAAGACGGCATCGCACGTGCGGTCGAAATCATGCGCTCTGGTCGTCTACATCGCTATAATCTGGTTGCTGGCGAAGATAATGAAGCAAGCTTGCTGGAACAGGAATATGCCACATGGCAGGAAGTCGATTACTGCATCGCTGTGACCTCAGGCGGCTATGCTATTCAACTGGCCATGCGCGTATGCGGCGTCAAGCCAGGCGACAAGGTTTTGGCTAATGCCTATACGTTGGCGCCGGTGCCTGGCGCAATTCATAATGTTGGCGGTGTCCCAATTCTGGTTGATATTGACGATAATTATCACATTGATCTGGATGATCTTGACGCCAAGGCGGCCAGTAGCGGCGCAAAATACCTTTTATTGTCGCATATGCGTGGTCATATCGCCGACATGGATCGTGTGACTGAAATATGCGCGTCACATGGCATAACATTAATCGAAGATTGCGCACACACGATGGCAGCTAAGTGGCGTGGTGTCCGGTCAGGTAATTTTGGCAAGGTTGCCGCCTTTTCAACGCAGACTTATAAACATATGAATTCGGGTGAAGGTGGATTCCTGACAACTAACGATCCTGAAATTGCCGCGCGCGCCATTGTGTCATCAGGCTCCTACATGCTTTATGGGCGTCATGGCGCGGTTCCTGCCGAAGAGGTTTTTGAAAAGGTGAAGCTAATTTCACCTAACTATTCCGGGCGTATGGATCATATACGCGCGGCATTATTGCGTGCACAGCTTCCACATATTGAAGAAAAAGCGGCACAATGGAATGCACGCTACGATCTGTTGCATCGGCGCTTTAGCCAGATGAAAGGTGCATATATCCCCGAACGTAAGCAGGTTGAAGCCTATGTCGGGTCATCGATTCAATTTCGTGCTGACGGGTTAACACGCGAGCAGATTCCAGAATTTATCGCCGCCTGTAACGCACGGGGCGCTGAACTCAAATGGTTTGGTGATGATGAACCAAAAGCCTTTACCAGCCGCTATGATAGCTGGAAATATATTGATGATATTCCGCATCTGCCCAACACGCAAAAAGTGCTGGCCAACACGCTTGATATGCGTATCCCTCTGACATTTGATGAAGATGATTGCACCCTCATTGCCGATATTATTGAGGATGAACTGTCTCACTACCTATAGTTCATTAGCTGCAAAACTGTTATTTTGCTTGCCTTTCATGCCACTTAGCGTGCACTCTTCGTCTTAATATTTTATTTCGAACGGTGAAGTAAAATTTATATGTGAATGTATTTCAGGAGAGAAAAATGCTTAAAAAATTTGCTTTGGGGATGGCTGCGGCCAGCGTAGCACTTGTACCAATGGCAGTATCAGCAGACGGGCATAAATGCACCAATGATACATGGAACAAGGTTATGGAACGTGGCAAGATCGTTGTTGGCGTTAAAGCTGACTATAAGCCATGGGGCTATCGTAACGCAGATGGCAGTCTTGTTGGCATGGAAATCGATATGGCCAAAGACGTAGCTGCCAAAATGGGCGTTGAGCTTGAAATGGTGCCCGTTCAGTCATCGAACCGTATGCAGTTCCTTGAGCAGGGCAAGACAGACTTGTTCATCGCAACCATGTCTGACCGTCAAGACCGCCGCGAAATTGTCGGTATCGTAGGCCCTAACTATTATACATCAGGCACCAACGTTATGGCACCAAAAGCACTTGGTTTGACCAGCTGGGAAGATCTCCGTGGAAAGCCTGTCTGCGGTAAGCAGGGCGCATTCTACAACCAGATCGTTGAAGAGCGTTATGGGGCCCAGGTAATCGCCTTTACCGGTAACGCCGAAGCCAAGCAGGCCCTTCGTGACAAGAAATGTATCGCATGGGTATATGATGACAGCTCAATCGGTTCTGACCTGAGTTCAGGCCAATATGATGACTTCGAAATGCCATTGCAGTCTGAAGACGACAACCCATGGGCATTAGCTGTTCCATTGGGTGAGCGCAATTGTGTATTTGGTCGCTTCATGTCAGGCATGCAGTTCCAGTGGCACCAGGATGGTACATTGATCGAGCTGGAAAAGAAGTGGGGCATCAAGCCAACACAGTTCTTGGTTGATTATAACAACCGCATGAAAGACTGGCTGGCTGACTAAATTCACTTGCTAACATTTCAATCAATCCCGCCGCTTGTATCAGTGGCGGGATTTTAAGGTTTTTTATGGAATATTTAGCTGATTTTTTTCGTCATATTGCTGAGGAATATCCAAGGTGGAATTTCATCTGGATGTATCAGCCTGTTCAACAGGGGAAAATTCTTTCCGGCATATGGATGACAATTCAACTGTCGGTGGCCTGTCTTTTGCTTTCGATGGTTATCGGTATTCTCGGTGCCTTTGCACAGGGAAGTCGTAACGCCTTGCTGCGAAATTTTGTCCAGGGCTATATTCAGTTTTTCCGCAACACGCCTCCCTATGTACAGTTGCTGTTTTTCTATTTTGCGCTTGGGCAATTCACCCCAACCTTTAGCCCCGATGGCTGGCTTGAAGTGCCTATCATTTCAAATGTTGGGTGGGCGATCATTTCACTTTCCTTTTTTGCTGGCGCTTTCAATGTAGAGATTTTTCGTGCGGGCATTGAGGCGGTTCCTGAAAGCACCAAGGAAGCGTCCGCATCGCTTGGATTCACGCGCGGCCAGACATTCCGCTATGTCGTGTTACCATTGGCAGCACGGGTATCCTTGCCAGCGCTTAACAATAATCTGGTCAATCTGGTGAAAACCACGACACAGGCTTTTGGCATTGCCGTGCCCGAATTGCTGTATCAATCAGTGGTAATATGGAATGACTACCCCTCGGCACTTTACCCGACAATGCTATTGGTATTTGTCGTTTACATCCTGCTTGTCGGCATTCTGGTGTCGGGCATGAATAAATGGGAAAAGAATATGAGGATTCCTGGCTATGGCGCGTAACATTCCCGGGATAACAGGCCGTTCACGCACCGACCTTGCCGTATTGAAACCTTTTCAGCTACCTGGCAAACCCAGTCATGAAATGAATATGACTGTCTGGCTTGCCAATTTGCCACCATGGACAGGGTTAGTGCTAATGCTGCCCTTGCTTTTATGGCCCTTTACCAGCCACGCAGCAGGGTCTTTCACAATCATGACGGCCTTTGGTATTCTGACAAAATGGATGCCATTCCTGTTGAAATCAGGGTTTCTATTCAACATTGTCATTTCGCTGTTTTCGATGCTATTTGGCACCATCTTTGGCATTATTCTAGGGCTGGCGCAAATATCAAAGATAGCGCCTATTCGCCGGTTATCATGGTTTGTCACCCAGCTATTCCGTAATTCCCCATGGCTGGTGATACTGTTTATCGTATTGCTAGCATTGCCTTTTGAAATCGTCATCTTTGGCTATATTATTTATGTGCCTGACTGGATGAAAGCCGTCTTTGGCCTGTCTTTGCCGGTTATGGCCAATATTTCCGAAATTGTGCGCGGTGCCGTTCAATCGGTGCCAACCGCACAATGGGAAGCATCCGAAAGTCTGGCATTCAGTCGTCAGCAAACATTATGGCGGATCATTCTGCCACAATGTTTCAAGCGGATGATTCCCCCCTGGATGAACTGGTATGCTATTTTGACAATGGCGACACCGCTATGCTCGCTTTTGGGCGTTGAAGAAATTATCACCCTGTCACGCCAGGCGATGGAGTCTGAAAATAACCATCCAGAATTACTGGTGCCGTTTTACAGCTTCGCACTTGGCCTGTTTTTCATTTATTGCTATCCGATTGCCCGTTTTACGATGCGTCTCGAACGCAAATATGCAGTCAAACTATAGGAGACTCATATGTCTGTCTGGACCAAGAAAGACCCTATCGTTTCTATTAAAGATGTACATAAATCCTTTGGTGATCTTGAAGTGTTGAAGGGCGTATCACTTGACGTCATGAAAGGTGAAGTAATCTGTATCATCGGGCCGTCAGGTTCGGGGAAATCAACATTAATCCGTTGTGTGAATGCGCTTAACGATATTCAGGGGGGCTCCATCAAAGTTGAGGGGATCGAAGTGTCAGACCCCAACTTGGACAAGCTGGCTTTGCGTAAAAAGGTTGGCATGGTCTTTCAGCAATATAATCTGTTTCCGCATAAAACCGCCCTTGAAAACATTATGATGGCACCGCTTCTGGTGCTCAAACAATCGCCTGAAGACGTTGAAGCGCATGCGCGCTCGTTAATTCGCAAAGTACGGCTTGAGGGTAAGGAAAACAGTTATCCAGGCGAGCTTTCGGGTGGACAACAACAGCGGGTCGCCATCGCGCGGTCACTGGCCATGAGCCCGCATGTGATGTTGTTTGACGAAGTGACGGCGGCGCTAGACCCCGAAACCGTAAAAGAGGTTCTGGTCACCATCAAAGATCTGGCCGCAGAGGGCATGACATGTATTCTGGTGACGCATGAAATGGGGTTTGCCCGTGAAATTGCCGATCATATCTATTTCACCGATAATGGGGTGATTGTCGAACATGGACCGCCGAAGACCTTCTTTGCAAAGGCCAAAGACCCGCGGACGAAAGAGTTTCTTGATCAGATTTTATAATTTTACCTGATATAGTAAAATTCCTTATTTTGTCGTTTTTAAAGCAGTTATTGATCATTTCTCATACTATATATTATATAATTAACATGTTGTTTATCCTGTATAAAATATTCTTTTCTAATACTATTAGAATTCTGAAAATTAGGTAATGGCTTGCAAATTGTATTATCCAGGATCAGGGTAAATGCATAGGTTAGGATAGAAGGAGGCTTGCAATGGCAAGTATGTTAACCCCGTTGGAAAATGAAGATTCCTATTCGCTGGCGACAAAAGCACGGATTGAGGACATCCTTGATAAATTCATCGAAGATCTTGAAGAGCTTGGAAATGATGACGCTGTTGAAAGAGTATTGAACGCTGAAAAAATTGTTGTAGATAAAAAAAACCGGCGGGTGAGTGATTTTGTTGAGGTTATTTATGATGAATTAACCAAGGGCATATCTGTGCGCGTCGTTATCAAACGCGACGACCTTATTGACCCTATTACCGCTATCATCAAAGAAAGTGGTTTCAACCGGATAGCCCGTATCGGCCGAACCAATATTATGGACGTCAAGCTGCCCAAGCCAACATTTGAACAGCTTGAAGCATTGAGCGAAAAAGTAGACCAGCTGCGGACAACTGCAATTACCAAAGCAACCGCGATTAAGGCTGACTCTCTGCAACGTATCAAAGCCGGCATGGACAAAGAATATCTTGAAGCTCCTGAAGCCAAGAAAGCCACTGAACAGATTGAGCTTGTGCTACGCGAGGTCGCAATGCATATTCGTGTTATCGCGCGTATCAAGCAAAAGAAAATGCTGAAAACGCAATTTGTCTGGGAAGACAAAGAACAACAGATGCTGATCGAACCACTGATGAAAAAACCAATTTATCGCGGCATCGTCAAATAGAGCTTATGTTGCCATGTTGTATTGACGCGAGGGTGTAATGGGTTTTGGAATAACGCGCCAAAAACGAATATTTGGTTTTATGTTCATTCTTGGAGTGGGGCTTTTCGTTGCCCTGGTTCAGCCTGTATTTGCTAAATCAAAAAACATGCCTTGTGCGGTGCGGGTCATGTTTCAGGATGATGAGGTTGGCGTTGCCACTTTATATGTCCTATCGACTCAAATCAAAAACACCGCGCCGCGTGCAATTTCGGGCGTTTCCCTTTTACTATTCGATGAATCTGGCAACAGCATGGGTAATTCCAACGCGCACTGTGGAGAGGATGCACGCGGACTTGGTGGTGGTGATACCGGCCAATGCGCAAAGGTCCTGCAAACCATATCTGGCAAAATGATGAAAAAGCTTGGCCATGAGACATGGGTCAATACGGTCAATGACCAACTTGCCCAGCTAAAGGATATTACCCGTTGCGAGATGGTTGGCGTGAACTATACCGATTAAGTCACGCTTTCACCGCTTTGCATTGCATGGTAACGTGCCACCAGACAATTGCGGGCTCTTAAATGCGTTTTTCCAATTTTACATCCCATTATAACCCAGCCACCTTTGGTACTTTGCTGGCCGTTCTGGGTGTACTTATTTTGACACCTGACACGCTGGTCATGCGGCTATCTGGGCTTGAAAAATGGCCCTTGATGGGATGGCGTGGCATTTTGATGGGCACCACCCTTTTCTGTATCTGGCGGTTATTTCCAAGCCAGAATAGATGGCGGGAACTGCGCAGCCTTGGCTCATGGCAAGGGATACTGGTAATCATCGCTTTTGGGTTAAATTCGATTACCTTCACACTTGGAATTGCCGAAACCTCGGTCATTGTTGTTTTGACCGCGGTGGCGCTGATGCCCTTGATCGCCGCGATGCTGTCCTTTTTCATGTTAGGTGAAAAGCAAGGCTGGCTTGGTTGGCTAACAATTATGCTGGCCATGCTTGGTGTCATTATTGTTGTGATGGATGGCGGCAATGCGCTTGGCCAACCTCAGGGTTCGGTATGGCTTGGCGCTATTTTTGGTCTTGCCACGGCCTTTGGACTGGCTTTGACATTTACCACAACGCGAAAATATCCGGCCTTGAGCATTTTACCCGCTTGCGCGCTTGGATCCTTGCTCAGCGGTATTGTCGGCTTTGCGCTTAGTGCTGATGGTACGATCTTTACCGCGCCGGTCTGGACAATTGTGACGATGGGCATGATTATTCTGCCTTTATCATTTACCTGTCTTGGCATCGCCCCGCGCTATGCAAGCTCGGCCATTGTCAGCCTTGTGATGCTACTGGAAATGGTAATTGGGCCATTCTGGGTCTGGATTGGCATTGGTGAACGTCCTACAACGACGATGATCGCAGGCAGTCTTTTTGTACTTTGTGTTCTGATTTTTCATGTGGTGCGCACCAGCCGCATAGCACCACCTACACAATTATAAGGCACCATCTGTGACCGCGCCACTCACACCAACACCTCGCTTTGGCTATGGTAAACCGGATGCCCACTGTGATTTTTGTAGTCGCACTCGAAATCCACATCCCGATTTTGACGAACCAATTCCTACCGCCTTATTGACAACCGCATCCGGGCGCGCCGTAGAATTATGCCTATCCTGTTATGAACATGAACGCGATGCGGCGATACTTTCAACCGCAACCCTTGCCCAAAGGCTTGATCAAAAAATATCCACCAAGGATAGTCTTGGCCCCAGCCTGAAACCAAATAAACATAAATCCGTTTAGCGGCTTAGCGTATTATAATATCCGGGGGGTCAAAAGCTGTCACCGGTGGCGGTGTATCGTTATATTTCTGCACCTCGACAAGACACGATAAGGCTGCCGGACCTTGCGTCATATTGGACGTGCCTAGATCATGGGTTAGAACATTGGGGTTGCCATGCTTACATAACAGCTTGCCATCCACCGTTATCATCGGGTCAAGCCACGCCCCTGTTGCCATCTGCACCACATCGTGACGCACATCATCGCTGATCACCAGTACAGCCAGGCACATACCCCGGTCATTATACACCTGTACCAGATCACCATCATGCAAACCGCGCCTAGCAGCATTATCGGGATGCATAGTCACCGGTTCACGCTGATTGATTTTGCCTGCACGGCTATGACTTCCATGATCCAGTTGCGAATGTAATTTGGTATGGGGCTGATTGGAAATCAGATGCAGTGGAAAAGCATCACCCGCATTGCCAAGCCATTCTCCAGGTTCGCGCCAGACCGGATGCGGCGCGATATTCATATCCTTGTCAAAACCCGCAATGGTTTGCGAAACAATTTCGATTTTGCCACTAGCTGTATTCAGCGGATTGGCGGCCGGATCATCGATAAAATCGCCAATCATGATATGGGGCTTTTCTGGCCCCTCAATCTTTACCCAGCCAGTCTGTTTTAGACTATCAAGCGTGGGCAATGTCACGCCTTTTTCGGCAGCCATGTCACGCGATGTTTCATACATCCACTCTTGCCAGGCGATCATATCTCGCCCTTCGGTAAAGGATTCCTCGATACCCATATGCTTGGCAATATTGGCAAAAATATCATAATCATTTCGGGCGTCACCAACAGGTGGCATCACCTGTTCCATCATGACGATAAAAGGATCACGCGGATTGAGCATAATGTCAGGACGCTCCAGATGCGTCGTACAGGGCAATATGATATCGGCATGTTTGGCCAGCGTGTTCCAGCACCATTCATGCACAATCACCGTTTCCGGCTTCTGCCACGCTTCAATCAGCCGTTGCAGATCCTGATGATGGTGGAACGGGTTACCACCTGCCCAATAGACCAGTCGAATATCCGGATAGGTGTAACGACCGCCATTATAAACAAAGTCCGTTTTCGGCTTCAAAAGCATCTCTGATATACGCGCGACAGGAATAAAATCATCAACCGCATTCTTACCTTGGGGCAATGCAGCAAAATTCAGCATCTGCCGGTGCATACCAACCGAATTTGTTGCCCCGTAACCAAAACCAATGCCGCCGCCAGGCAAACCGATCTGACCAAGCATCGCCGCTAGGGCGATCGCCGCCCAATAAGGCTGCTCGCCATGATCTTGGCGTGTCAGCGACCAACTTACCGATAGCATTGTGCGTGATGCCGCCATTCGCCGCGCCAGCGACCGGATTGTATCAGCCGGAATATCTGACAATGGCGCCGCCCATTCAGCAGATTTGGGCACCCCGTCGCTTTGCCCTGTCACATAATCAGCAAACACATCGAATCCATTTGTGTAACGTGCCAGAAATGCGGAATCATGCAGATCTTCGGTGAGAAGACAATGCGCCAATGCCAAAATAATAGCCGTATCGCTACCAGGTCGGGCAGCCAGCCATTCGGCATCAACCCGCGCAAGCATGTCCGAACGTATCGGTGAAATTGAAATAAATTCAGCCCCTCTTTGCCGCGCCTTTTCCATAAGGCCGACCTGGCTGTGATCACCTGTACCGCCACTGGCAATCTGGCAATTACGTGCGGGAAAACCACCAAAACTGATAAATAGTTCGGTTGATGCGGCGACTGATTCCAGACTGGTCTGGCCATACATTATGCTACCAAAGCTACCCAGCACATGCGGCAGAATCACCTCGGCTGCGGCATAGCTATATGTATTGACAGACCGGGTATAGCCACCAATGCAATTCAGAAAACGGTGCAACTGGCTTTGCGCATGATGAAACCGTCCCGCGCTAGCCCAGCCATAGGAACCACCAAAAATGGCCTTATTGCCAAAATCATTCCTTACCCGGGCAAGTTCATTGGCAACCAGCGCCTCTGCCTCGTCCCATGTGACTTGAACAAATGGATCTTGACCTCGTTTGTCGGTTGCCGCACCTGGCCCATGCTCCAACCAGCTTTTGCGTATCATTGGCATTTTGATACGCGAGGGCGCATCCAGCACATCAACTATGCCGGATCCAATAGGTGACGGGTCACTATCTGCATCGAAGGGATGAAGCGCCGTAACCTTACCTGCCGCCGCCTCAACCCGGTAGGTACCCCAATGCGTACTGGTTAAAGGCAGATTGTCATATTGTGAAGATGCTGTAATTTTTTCGTCCATATGCATATGTAATCAAAGCGACTATGATAAAGCAAGCTAGATCATATCACGTCACTTAAAACAGCTAACACGGCACGGTAATTTGCGGTAATTCTAGCATGATCAATATGCTGACCATTCTGCACCATATGCCGTCCCGCTGACCACACATCAGATATCAGACGATCATCGCCAGCAAAAGCAAAGCTATCAATAAGACAGTCACCATCTCGGCCAACCAGGTGAATGGCATCGCCATCAAGCGCCATCAGATCAGCCCAATATCCGGTAGCGATAATGCCAGTTTTACGGCCAGCGGCCAGCGCACCACCTATGTTGATCGCATCAATAATAAAACGGCCACATGATCGATCGTGATCAGCCAAAGCCGCACGTGACTGGTCCCGAAGCCGTTGCGAATATTCAAGTGTTCGCATTTCTTCAGCAAGTGAAATGCGGATATTTGAGTCCGACCCAATGGCGATGTGACCACCCGCCGCGATCCAGTTCACCCCGTCAAAAATACCGTCACCTAGGCTGGATTCGGTAATCGGGCATAGACCAGCAACCGCCCCTGAACGAGCCAGCTTTTCGGCTTCATCAGCACGCATCTGTGTGCAATGGATCAGGCAACAGGTTTCATCAATATCAGTATTATCCAATAGCCATTCGACAGGTCGTGCGCCCAGCGCCGCTTTAACCTCGTCAATTTCGGCGCGCTGTTCGGCCACATGCATATGAAACGGTCTGAATAGTGCCATAGTCCGAACAGTCGCAATGCTATCGGGGGCAACCGCACGCAGACTATGCGCGGCAATTCCGAATTCTGCATCGGGGCTAAGCTTGGCCACGCTAGTCTGCACCAAATCAATCAGGCGTGCAAAGTCATCTAAATTATTGTGAAACCGATTTTGACCACGTATCAAAGGCCGCAAATCACAACCACCATATTGATATAATACTGGTAAAAGCGTCAGGCCAATTCCAGATTGTGATGCAGCTGCCATGACACGATCGGACATTTCTGCCGGATTGTCATAAGCGGTGCCATCAGGGCTATGATGCACATAATGAAACTCGACATTTGTGGCATAGCCAGCTTCCATCATTTCCATCTGTACAAAGGCGGTAATCGCCTCGATATGATCGGGAGTAAGCTGATCGAGAAAGCGGAACATAAGATCACGCCAGCTCCAGAAACTATCCTGCGTCTTGCCACTGCGTCGCTCGGTCAAGCCAGCCATCGCCCGCTGAAAGGCATGACTATGTGCATTGACGGGTGCTGGCAACAAGCATGACACATGGATCGGGCTGGCCGTTTTTACATCTGGTATCTTGTCCCCTTTGGGATGCCCTATAGTCACATCGCTAATGCGTCCCGCGTTATCAATATGGACATGCACATCTTTATGCCACCTATCAGCTAGCAACGCCTTTTCAGCATAAATCACTGTCATTTTTGATCCCCATCAAAGGCAAGAGATATATATATATATATGCACAAATTAAACACACACGACCATCAGATATTTGGGGTCAAAATATTACGACGATTTGCATGGTGCACCACATGGCGCGCAGGCATTGCCCGGATCACTAGGTGCCCCGATATCTTGTAATACCGGACTCATCATGTGATCTGCAATGGCCAGTGCAAAAACGACGCAGCTGGCCAGCTGGCCTTACCAAAAGCACCAGATTCACCGCAAGCTTGCCAGCTAGGGGCAGGTGCCCACCTATCTCGATTAGGTCAAGCGCGCCATCCGGCAAAATCACCATCAAGGATCGACAGATGCTCATGCCCAAATACCTTGAAAGTCCAATAGGCACGAGCCGAACTACCAAAATCGGTTGATGAAACCCCAGCTGGCACAATCACAACATGCGTTGATGCCGACACCCCTAGCCGACGTGCTAGGCTTTCAAATTCTTTTGCTTCAGGCAGCAGCCCAACAACGCCATCGCGGCTACCCGCCAACCATCTGTCAAATAATTAGAATGAATGGCCCCGGGAATATACCCTTCAAGAAAGGTTTCATAATTGCCATTGTCGATCTTGTTGCGCAGATCAATAACGATGATATTTTCATCATCAAGTTGTTCCGACAGCCATGCGGCTGATACTAACGGCGTAGCAAAAGCGGTGAGCGGCGCCATGATAAAGGCGCCTATAATAAACATGCCTAGAATAATCATTTTTGCCACAAATTTTTGAGCTGTAATTTGCATAGACCTATCTCCATCAATAGCCATATGGCGCATGTGGCTCATACATGCACTGACAGGCCGCAACCCACCATGCTAAATTGCTTTTACGCTTTAGATAGAAATTATTTGCGAAAACTTAAAATATAAACCGTATCAATAGATGTAATTTTTATAATATTTGCATTACATGGTATTTTTTCTGTTTCCTTAGCGATTTTGACAATCTCAAAAATGCAAGTCCCGCACCCTGTCCGCCACAGACCGACGATGCCTGCAGGTCACGCCAAGGCCAAGCTTCGCCAACAGCTCTTTGATCTCGCTCTGGCTTGGCACGTCATCAAGATATAGAACAATCGTATCAATTATAAATTAATGTAATAGCTGTTATTTTATATATCACATCCTGTTAGGGTAACTTATTAAACAATTTATAATAAGCATACCCTTACTCACCTACTCACCTACTCACCTACTCACCTAAATAAGACAATAATGAAAATCGATAATGCACCAAACACTGTTTTGATTTCGGGTGGCACTCAAGGACTAAGTCTGGCACGGCATCTGCTTGCCAAGCAGGCAGCTGGCAGTATGGATACGCCCGCCGAAGCAGAAATCCAGAAACGCTTTCACGGCGCGGATGATGACTGGGTTGAAAAAGCCGAAGCTGGCATGCCGATGGGCCAATTAGCCAAACCGGCACAGCTCGTCCCTCTGATTGCCTATTTGCTCAGCCCTTCTTCGGGAATCATTACCGGCGCTACCATTGATTACGATCAACAAATCATCGGCGCCGTATCCGAATGATGTCTTAATTCGGCATAACCCAATGATCAGGAGCTGCCCCTATCGTCTTTATATAGGGCAAATCTGACGCCGATTCCCTTAGCTACCAGTGCCGAAAAAGGACATAATTTCTATGTTATTTCAGAATGTTAGAAATATTTTCTAATAAATGCTGTCAAAGCAGAAACACATCGACGACGTTCATATAAGCACAAATACTTATGGACAGTTGCTATACATTGATAGACAGTATTAACAATTCGTCCATAATCCGAATGTAAATATACTTCATAAAAATCTGGGAGGATTGAAATGAAAAAAGAACTATTAACACTTACGCTAGGCGCCATGCTTACCGTCGGTGCAGCAGGAACCGCCGCGGCAAAGGTAGAAGGGGATACTATCATCCTTGGCTCATCTATTTCGCTTACCGGTAAATACGCTACTAACGGACTGCATACCCAGCGCGGTTACGACTATGCTGTTGATGTAATTAACGCCGCTGGCGGCGTGAAAGTTGGCGGTAAAAGCTATAAGCTTGATGTGAAATATTACGATGACGAATCTACACCAGCGCGTGGCGCGCAGCTTGCCGAGCGTCTCATCCAGCAGGATGGCGTCGAATATATGCTTGGGCCATACAGCTCTGGCATGGTGAAGGCGATTGCCCCTGTTTCAGAAAAATTTGGCGTGCCAATGGTTGAAGCAGAAGGCGCATCTCGTTCACTCTTCACGCAGGGCTACAAGTATCTCTTTGCGGTGCTATCAACTTCTGAGCAGTATCTGGCTACCGCCATCGATATGGCCGCGGCGAGCACCAGTGATCCAAAAAGCATCCGTGTTGCTATGGCGTTTGAAGGCGATCCATTCTCAATGGATGTGCGTGCCGGTGTTGTTGACAAGATCAATGAATATGGCATGAAAACCATTATTGATGATCAGCTGCCAGCCGACTTGTCAGATATGTCCACAACACTGACCAAGGTTAAAGCGCTTAAGCCAGACATTCTGATTGTTTCAGGTCACTCAAAAGGTGCCGCAACGGCAGCACGTCAGATTGACGAAATGAAAGTCAACGTGCCGATGATTGCGATGACGCATTGTGAAGCTGCAAAGGTTCAAGAGAAGTTCCCGAACGCGTCAACTGGTTTCCTATGCCCTACACAGTGGGTTGAAACTCTGTCTAAGTCTGATCCGATCTTCGGTTCGGCTGCTGAGTGGAACGCAGGCTTTAAAAAGGCTTATCCATCATACTCATCTGTACCATACCAGTCTGCTCAGGCATCTGCCGCAGTATATGTCTGGAAAGAGGCCTTTGAAGCGGCTAACAGCTTTGACAAAGATATCGTCAGAGACGCTATTGCCGCCGTTGAAATGGAAACATTTTATGGTGACATCAAGTTCTCCGAAAACGGAAACAATATCGCCAAGCCAATGTTCATGCGCCAGATTGGTGCAGACAGCAGCTACTCACTTGTAGAAACGTTTGATGACATGGCATTCCCACGGAACGTTAAATACTAAAATAAGAAAGGGAAGACAGCTTTGTTGCCTTCCCTTTTCTGCAGTCACTCATCCCGGAGCAATCTATGCTAGATAATCTGCAATTACTGTTTGTTTGGGCGCCAGTGATCAACATCCAAATCATCCTTGAGGGTATCTTTGTTGGCGCCGTGTTCGCCCTTAGTGCTTATGGTTTGGCGTTGGTATGGGGCGTCATGAATATCAAAAATCTGGCACAGGGTGACTTTGTCATTATGGGCGGATATATGGCGCTTGCCTTGACTGGTGCCGACGTTCATTTGGCGCTGACTATGGCAATCGTTATTGTGTCTATGTTCATATATGGCTGGCTTGTCTATGTCGTTATGATCCGGCGCATCATTGATCAGGACATGTTTGTATCTTTGCTGGCGACCTTTGGTTTGTCGCTGCTCATGCAACAGGTCATGAACCTTATTTTTGGTCCGGAAGTTCAAACCATCGATATGGAGCTTCCTGTCTATGAAGCCTTTGACGGTATGGTGACAATTCCATCATCCAAAATTATATCACTGGCTATGGCCGCTGTGATCGCCATCGTTGTTATTCTATTCATGAAAAAATCACGCACCGGTCAGGCCATTCGCGCCACCGCACAAGACGCACGGGCGGCACGGGTTCTGGGCATCGATACAGACCGTGTATATGCTTTCACATTTGCCTTTAATGCGGCACTTTGTGGGGCGGCAGGTGTTCTAGTGTCGATTATCTGGGTTATCCAGCCCTTCTACGGTATTACCTATTCGGTGCGCACCTTTGCCATTGTTACAGCCGCTGGGCTTGGTAATTTACCAGGTGTTATTACCGCCGGTTTTGGCATTGGCCTTTTCGAAAAATATACCGGAATGATTTTGGGCACCGCTTATGAAGTGGCCGCCCCAGTAAGCATTCTGCTTATCGTCCTTATCTGGCGTCAAATCTCAATGCGAAGAAATAGACAGGTAGTCAAATGATCAAATCTAATAACCTGATAACCTATGGAGCACTTGGGGCTTTGGGGATTTTTGGCCCCATTCTGTTCCCAGATTACACGCTGTCCATTGCCTATTTATGGATGATGGTGCTGATGGCGTCTACCTGGGACACGCTTGGTGGCCAGATGGGCTATAACTCGCTTGGCAATATCACCTTCTTTGGCGTGGGCATGTATGTATCGGCGATTGTCCAGATATCCATGTTCTATGAAGGCGGTATGGGCGAATACACATCGGCGATGGGATCGATCAAACCTGAATTTACCGATAATGAATATTTTCTCGGCCTGTATGTTGGGATTATATGTGCTGGCTTGGTGGCTTTAGTGCTATCAGTTATCCTTAGTTCATTCATGTTTGGCTTACGCGGCCCCTATTTTGCCATTGGCTCGCTTGGTGTGGCTATTGCCGCAGCGGAAGTGACGATAACCATCGATTATGTTGGTGGTGCCTCGGGTATTTCAATGCCTTTATTTCCGGGTGATATCGAATTCAGATCAACCTTCTTCTATATATTATGTTTTGTGTTTGCCGTGGTGGCGCACTTCCTGTTGCGCTGGCTTTATTCGACTCAGTTCGGTCTGGCGATTAATGCGATTCGCGATGATGAAGATAAAGCTGAAGCTATGGGCATCCCAACCCTTATATATAAGCAAATTGGCTGGGGTATAGCTGCTTTCTTTATGGGTTGTATTGGCGCTGTTGCCGGTAATATGGCAGGCTTTATTGATAAAGAGGTCGCCTATCCTATCCCGACATTTGGTATTTTCATGGTCGCAATGGTTTTGCTTGGTGGCAAAGGCACATTATGGGGCCCTGTATTGGGTGCCATCCTGTTCCATGTTGTCAAGGAAACCACATGGACCTACCTTTTGAACCTGCAATGGATTGCGCTTGGGTTAATATTGATCATCAATATCGTGTATTTCCAGCAAGGCATAATGGGCTGGTTGCAGGATAAGTTCCCAGAACGATTTGGCATCGTGGTTGATCCGTCAAGCACACAGTCTGACGCCCAGAGTGAAGGAGACGCCAGATGAGCGATCCGATTATTGAGGTAAAAAATGTCTCTAAATCCTACGGCGGCGTAAAGGCTAATGTGGACATCACCATGAAGGTTGAGCGCGGGTCTATTACTGGTATTATCGGACCAAATGGATGCGGCAAGACAACTTTGTTTAATTCGATTGTGGGCTACCATCCCATCGATAATGGCTCGATCTCGTTTGATGGCGATGAAATTTCAAAATTGCGCGTTGGTGATATTGCCCGACTTGGCATGTTACGTACATTCCAGCAAACCCGGATTTACAGTAAAATGGATTGTGTAGATAATATGCAGATTTCGGTCTCGCATCGTCCAGACTCCAAGGTTTCATTGTTTGCCAGCCGCAAGGGTGAAATCCGCGACCGTGCCGAACATCTTCTGGAATTTGTTGGTCTTTATTCAAAACGCAATCTGATTTCGGGTGATTTGTCATTCGGCCAGCAAAAACTGTTGGAACTGGCAATGGCCTTGATGAATGAGCCAAAAGCGCTATTGCTTGATGAACCAACGGCCGGTATCAACCCTACACTGATCAACGGTTTGATCGATAGGTTGCGCCGCGCCAACGAAGAACTGGGCATTACCTTATGCGTGATTGAACATAATATGCGGGTCATCATGAATCTGGCTTCGCATATCTATTGCCTGTCGAACGGGCAGATGTTAGCCGAAGGCAAGCCAGCAGAATTGCAAAGTGATCAACGCGTGATTGATGCATATTTGGGAGGTCACTAATGGCCCAGCGTACTGAAAAGAAAACTGCCGCAAACAAAGCGGGTGCCAAAAAGGCGACTGTCAAAAAGACAGCTACAAAGTCTGCCACAAAGAAAGCCGCACCTAAAAAATCTGCTGTGAAAAAGAGTGCCAAGCCAGCCACCGTAAAGGCTGACAAAGATATTAGCGGCTATGGTACTGGTGGCGTCGATGTGGTGATGACAATTGACCAGATTGCCAAGGAAGCCGCCACAATATCGGCATCAGCCCCAAAGACTGATGAACTTGAAAAGCTTGCAAGTAACGACACATTCCTCAGCATCAACAATCTACGTGCTGGTTATGGCAAAATGGAAATTCTGCATGACTTCAGTCTCCGTATTGGACAAGGTCAGTCGCTATGCCTGATTGGGCCGAACGGGGCTGGTAAATCAACAGTCCTGCATTCTATTTTTGGATTCACTAATATTTTTTCTGGTTCCATCACTGTCGGTGATAAGGACGTCACACGCCTTACACCGTCGCAAAAACTATCTGATGCTGGCATTGCCTATATTTTGCAGGATAAGTCAGTCTTTCCGCAAATGACGGTCGAAGAAAATCTGCTCATGGGTGGGTTTTTGAAAGATAAGCCTGTCGAAGCCAAGGCTGCAGCCGAGATGGTGTTCGATAAATATAGCCGTCTTGCCGAACGTCGTCATAAGCCTGCAGGTGTTCTGTCTGGTGGTGAACGCCGGCTCCTGGAAATATCCAGAGCATTGGTCATGCAGCCGAAAGTGTTACTAGTTGATGAACCATCTATCGGCCTAGAGCCGCGCTTTATCGATATGGTCTTTGAAATTCTTGAAGATTTGCAACGTAAAGATGGCAAAACCATCATTATGGTTGAGCAGAACGCCAAGAAAGGCCTCGCCTTTGCTGATATTGGCTATGTGCTTGTGTCTGGTGAGACAGCGATCGCCGATGAAGGGAATAAATTGCTTGATAATCCAGACGTAGGCCGACTATTCCTTGGTGGCTAATACCCCCGCCTGCCAACAACCGCACGCATCCATCTAATATCTCGGCATTGCCCACGACCTATCGTCTAGGTCCAAGCTAGGCCGAGATATCTTTCATAACGGTCAGAAATTTCGCCACTTCGTGAACGCTATTGTAATGGCACGTGGATACGCGCACACAGCCATCAAGGCCAAGTGGATCCAGAATATTGCCTGAATAGTGATCAGCTTTTCGCAGATGCGTCCGAATCCCCTGTTCGTTAAGGCTGGTAACCACATCTGCCGAGGCCACACCATCAACATAGACAGATACCAGCCCTTCGCGCGCGGCATTCTCGACGCCACCGATAATATGCACCTTGTCCATATCGGCCAGCCCAGGCAGATTGCCAGTACCATGAATCATGGCGTCGGTCAGCGTTTTCTCATGCGCGTGAATGGCCTTGCCTGCGGCGACAAATTTGCCCCGCCGGTCTGTTTCACCGGAAACTTGTCCGCCTAACCATTCCAGATAGTCCGCCACCTCTGACAGTGCGGCATAGGCACCCGTATCACGCGTTCCCATTTCCCAGTTACCCTCTGGTCCCCCTGACAGGGAATCATGAGGCAATGCAGTCAACCTGTCCGAAATCCAGGCCAAGCCATAGCCATGCCGTGAAAACATCTTATAGGGCGATATTACATAGCCATCAACATCATAGGCATCGATATCGATCATGCCATGCGCAGCATGTTGAATGCCGTCAACAATAATAAAACAATCCGGCGCTACAGCGCGAATCACGGCTGAAATGGCACTAACATCCATACCCATGCCGGTCACTGGTGATGTATGCAATATGGTCGCCACACGCGTATCAGCGGTGACATGACGCGCATAATCCGCGGCGGTCACCAGACCTTTTGCATCGTCATGCGGGATCATAACATGGGTTTTATTGCTGATCTTCGACCAGCGGCCACAGGCACTGCGCGTCGCCGGATGTTCAACTGTTGATCCCAACACGATACCGTCAGAGGCAACGCCCAGACAGGCATTCATAATCAAGCGGAATAAAAGTTCGGTGCCACTTTCACCAACAAAAAACTGTCCAGTTGACGCATTCATCATCGCCCGCATATCGGCTTTGGCTTTGTTAATAACGCGTACTAATTCGTGCGAACCGGGATTATCACGCCCCTGATTATCCGGGATAGCGGCATATCTTTGGGCGCTTTCGACAACCGCATTCAACGTCAACGCGCCGCCAGCATTCTCAAAAAACACACGGCTACCTTGCACCGGACAATGATCGACCTGGGCAAATTTATCACGGATATCATTTAACATGTCGCTGGTAATTGTGGGCATCGGGTGCGCTTTCTAAATAATGTGGTGTCTAAATTATGTTGTGACTAATTTATATCGTGGCAATAAATCATATGGCTAGCATATAGATTTGTTATTCTATTAGATATCTGAACATTATCATAAAACGTTATGGTGGGCACTTTGTAAAGCCAGTTCAGCACCAGTTTTAGACCAGCCCGTTAAAGACCAATCGCGCACCCATAATCATAAAGGCAATCAGCACAGCTTTACGAAACGTATCTTGCGAAACATGCGCACGAAGCGTTTCGCCAATGCGGAATCCGATAAGCGCAGCCCCAAGCCCCAGTAATGATTTTATCACCGCAACTATGGTCAGCACCCCTGACATGAACAGCCCCACTGCGAGCGGAAAACTGCCAACAAGAAACAGAAATCCGGTCGCAGCGATAAAGCTTTCCTTGGGGGCTTTGCGCGCCATTAAATACATGACCACTGGCGGTGACCAGATTGAACTCAACCCACCTAATATGCCCGCCATGACACCCGCACCCAGCTGCCAGCCAGCACCTGTTCCGATGCTGAACGACAATCCAAACAGCCATTGTGACGCAAAAGTAATCATCGCCACACCAATGACACTGGTCAGAATTTCTGTCGGAAAGACGGTTATATGCCAGGCTGTTACAAAGATGCTGATAATGATCGCAAGCGCAAAGACCTTGTAACGTCGTGCCGTTTCAAGCCGATCTTCTGACCGCGAAAACTGATAGAGATTTGTCACAATGATCGGCAATGAAAGCAACGCGATTGCTTCAGTTGGCTCAAATATAAGCGTCAGCAGCGCCATGGCCGCCGCTGGCAAACCAAGCCCCAGAAACCCTTTTATGAGCCCCGCAAACAGGAAAATGGCTATGATCGCCCCAATGATTAAAGGATCAAGCGACGGCAATAAAGATGCCATAATAAAATCAGTCATAATTATGTTCACGAGTCCTGATCAGTGATCATCCATGTGCGATTGTCAGACAACCTTTGTCACTAATCTTCCCAGTCCCTCAATATCGCCTGTTAGAACATCACCCTTGGCAACAGGGCCAACACCAGCAGGGGTGCCTGACATAATCAGATCACCTGCGGCAATATCGTAAAATCGTGACAGATAAGAAATCATTTCCGGCACTTTCCAGATCATCTGATTCAGATCACCATCCTGTCGTATTTCACCATTTATGCTAAGCGAAATGCGACCACTATCCAGATGTCCTGTCTTGGCGGCTGGCACTAACGCGGTCATCGGGGCAGATCGCTCAAAAGCCTTGCCAATCTCCCATGGGCGGCCTGTCTTTTTGGCGTCCCCTTGAAGATCACGGCGCGTCATATCAAGCGCGACTGCATAGCCATATACATGCTGCATCGCATCATCTTCGCTGATATTCGCACCACCGCTTTTCAACGCCACCACCAGTTCAATTTCATGATGCACATCACTTGTTTGCGGCGGATAGGGGAACGTCCCGCTGATATCAATATTCTGTGCATTTTTCTGGAAAAAGAACGGGGCTTCCCGGTTTGGATCATGTCCCATTTCAATCGCATGATCGGCATAGTTACGTCCGATACAATAGATCCGGCGCACTGGAAATGCGGCATCCATTCCCGCTATAGGCAAGCTCACCTGTGCTGCTGGCGTGAATATATAATCCATTATATGGCTATCCTTTTCTGCTTCGTTCAAAGCTCATAAATTGTGCTGTTACGCGTTTACCTGAGGTTTCATATCCATGAAATGGTGTTCACACTATATATCAACTACGATGAAAGCCGCGCTAAAATTCGTATATATTTGTAATTC
>NZ_CBFHNB010000028.1:0-24895 GCF_965657105.1 Puniceispirillum sp. (SeqCode) | reverse complement strand
CATGAAACGCACCTATCAACCTAGTGTTCTTGTCCGCAAGCGTCGCCACGGCTTTCGTGCCCGTATGGCAACTGTCGGCGGTCGCCGTGTCCTGCGCGCACGTCGTGCCAAAGGTCGTGCACGCCTGTCTGCCTAGGCTTATTGTCAGGGGCATAAATTGTCTGACAAACATATTATTACCTCGCGGCCGGGCTTTATACGGGCGCGGAATCACGGCGAGAAAGCCATTTCAAAAGCGGTGATTATCCAGGCGGTTCGTGGAGATGGAACCGACTGGCGCTATGGCCTTACAGCAACCAAAAAAATCGGTAATGCCGTGATCCGTAACCGGGTACGGCGGCGTCTGCGGGTGATTGCCAGACAAGTTCTGGCACCTATCGCCATGAGCGGCGTTGATTATGTGCTAATCGGGCGGGCAACAACCGCAACATCATCATTCTCAGCATTAGTGACCGAAGCCGAAAAATCGTTAAGATATCTGCATCGTAAACTTAATGACGCTGAAAAGCAGGGGTGACGGGTGCAACAGCATAGCAAAGATACGGATGCAGATGTGACCACGGCAGCACCGCCACATGTGGCTGTGCGCTTGATGATTCGGCTGATTCTGATACCGGTTAATTTGTATCAGGTGCTGATTTCACCGCTACTTGGCTCAAATTGCCGCCATTTACCCACCTGTTCGGATTATACAAAAGACGCGCTGCATGCACATGGGCTCTTGCGTGGATCATTCTATGCGGTAAAACGTATCCTGCGATGTCATCCGGGGGTTGCGCCTTCGTTTGATCCTGTGCCGCCTGTGTCCCGGACAATGCGACCAAACAAGAATGTAAAAGGCTGATTTTATGAAACCCGATAATCGTAACCTGATTCTGGCCATTGCGCTTTCTATGGTTGTGCTTTTTGGCTGGCAAATGTTTGTCATCAAACCACAGCTTGAACAAGAAGCCGCCCAGCAGGAACTTCTGGCTGAACAGGCAAAAGCCGAGGCCGCGCTTCAGGCGTCACAACAAGCCGATAGTGACACCCCGTCAGTAGCGCAAACAAACGGTTCGAATGTAGCTATCAATAACGGGGCTGTTTCAGGGGGTATCAGTGATGCCATGCCGCAAGACACCGCCCCCCGCATTCTGATTGATGCGCCATTGATTACCGGATCGATTTCGGTGATGGGTGCGCGAATCGACGATGTTGTGCTGACAGATTATAAAGAAACCCAGGATCCCGGATCCGAAAATATCACTTTTCTGCATAAGGCCAGTTCATCACAGCCCTTTTTTGTTGAATTTGGCTGGTCATCTTCGGATGCGAAACAGCCAATGCCGCGGGCTGATACATTATGGCAAGCCAATAAAGATGTTCTGTCGCCAGGTGCGCCAGTTACCTTGCGCTGGGATAATGGCCAGGGTCTGACCTTTATCCGGCAGATTTCGATCAATGATGATTATCTGATTTCGTATGATGATTCGGTGCAAAGCACGCTGGATGCGACGATCACATTATATCCGTATGGTTTGGTACGCCGCCATGGGACGCCGCAAACAAGCGGTATCTATATTCTGCATGAAGGCCCGCTGGGTGTGTTTGACGAAACCCTGCAGGAAGAAGATTACAGCGATTTGCGCGATGCCGAACAAGGCAAGATTGCAGTCACCCCATCCGAAGCTGGTGGCTGGATCGGCCTGACCGATAAATACTGGTTGGCAGCTTTGTTGCCTGACCAAAACACACGCTATGATTTCTCATTCCAGTCACTGGCCGGATCAGGCGAGCGCTATCAGGTTGATTATATTGATTCCAACGGCCTTGTGCTGGCGCCAAATACAAGCGTTTCAGCCAAAGGCCGTGTTTTTGCCGGTGCCAAGATCGTGAAGCTGCTTGACCAATATCGCGAAGATCTTGGCATTCCCAATTTTGATTTGGCGATTGATTTTGGCTGGTTCTATTTCCTGACCAAGCCGTTCTTCTATGCGATTAATTGGCTGAATGAATTGTTGGGCAATTTCGGACTGGCGACGTTAGCCTTTACCGTCGTGGTCAAGGTGGTGTTCTTTCCGCTTGCCAATAAATCCTATCAGTCGATGGGCAAGATGCGGTTATTGGCGCCTAAAATCCAGCAGCTGCGCGAGCGCTTTGGCGATGATAAGATGCAGTTGAATAAGGAAATGATGGCACTCTATAAGGCGGAAAAAGTGAATCCCGCGGCAGGATGTCTGCCTGTATTGTTGCAGATACCGGTGTTCTTTGCGCTATATAAAGTGCTGTTTGTGACAATCGAAATGCGACATGCGCCGTTCTTTGGCTGGATCACTGATCTGTCGGCACCCGATCCAACGTCGATTTTCAATGTTTTTGGCCTGTTGCCATTTTCGGTCGATTTCCTGCCGCCATTCCTGCAGCTTGGTGCCTGGCCAATTATGATGGGTGTTTCAATGTTCCTGCAAATGCGTTTGAATCCGGCACCGCCTGACCCAATCCAAGCCAAAGTGTTTCAGCTTATGCCGATTTTCTTTACCTTTTTGCTGGCAACATTCCCGGCAGGTCTGGTGATTTACTGGACATGGAACAACCTTTTATCAATGGGTCAACAATGGTACATCATGCGCCGCGTGGCCAAGAGCTAGACGCCGAACAACGCGAAGCTGGCCGCCTGCTTTTTGCCAGTCAGTGCGATTTTACCGCGGCGGCCAATAACATGCCAGCCTTGCCGCCAATGGAGTTGCCTGAAATATGCTTTGCGGGACGCTCAAATGTCGGCAAATCATCATTGGTGAATGCGCTGACTGGGCGTCGCATGTTAGCACGCACATCGCAAACGCCTGGCCGAACGCGGCAATTGATTTTCTTTGATCTGGGGCATCGGCTGGGGCTTGTCGATTTGCCCGGATATGGCTATGCCTCGGCGCCTAAGACCGATATCGAAGCCTGGACCAAGCTGACGCGCAAATTTCTAGCTGGGCGACAGTCATTGCAACGTGTGTTTCTGTTGATTGATGCGCGCCGCGGCGTTGGTAAGGGCGATAGCGAGATCATGAAATTATTGGATGAATCGGCGGTATCATGGGCGGCGGTTCTGACGAAAGCCGATAAGTTAAAAGCTGAAGCGCTGGAAAAAGTATGCCACGCCACCGAAGCAACTGTTGCGACGCATGTTGCGGCTTATCCCGAATTGTTTGTGACATCATCACAAGCGGGCGATGGAATCGAGCATCTTCGTGGGCATATCGCTGGATTTGCTTTATAAAATAGCGTCTAGGCGTTTTTTCGGCGTAATGAGGCGGCCTGAGCCCTTGCGCATTTCCCAAGATTGCCGATAATCGAGGCCGGGCATAAATACATCGGGCATAAATATATTTAAAGAAATAGGTTCCGATGGTACCTGCCACCGTAGCCCCGGACGGTTTTAATAAGGTGAAAGGCGGTATCATGACGCAAACAAGCAATAGCCAACAGCAAGATATGCTTGCCAAGACCGGCATGCTGATCGAAGCGCTTCCTTATATGCGCCGCTATTCGGGCAAAACCATTGTCATAAAATTTGGTGGCCATGCGATGGGTGAAGCTGACGCGGTGAACGCGTTTGCTGCGGATATTGCTTTGCTTGATCAGGTCGGCGCCTGTCCGGTTGTGGTTCATGGTGGTGGCCCACAGATTGGGCAGATGCTCAAAAAACTGGAAATTGAGTCGAATTTTATCGACGGCCTGCGGGTGACAGACGAAGCCACCATTTCGGTTGTCGAGATGGTGCTGGCAGGCGGTATAAACAAGGCCTTGGCAGCGGCTATTACGGCGGCTGGCGGACGGGCGGTTGGTGTTTCGGGCAAGGATGGTGGACTGATTACAGCGCGCAAATTGATGGCGGTGCCAAAACAGTCTGATAGCGCGATGGAACATATTGATCTTGGCTTTGTTGGCGAGCCCGACCATGTCGATACGCAAGTGCTGGACGCGCTGAAAGCCCGCGATCTGATCCCCGTTGTTGCGCCCATTGGTCTGGGTGTTGATGGGCAGACCTATAATATTAATGCCGATACGGCGGCAGGCGCGATTGCAGCGGCCTTGGGTGCCACGCGCATGATCATGCTGACTGATGTTGCCGGTGTGCTTGATGGTAATGGTGAGCTGATCTCCGAACTGACAATTAGCGAGGCCGAAGCCCTGATTCATGACGGGACAGTCAATGGCGGCATGATCCCAAAGGTCGAAACCTGTATCGAAGCGATCAATGGGGGTGCCGAAGCGGCGGTGATCACCGATGGCCGCGCACAGCATGCTTTGCTTGTCGAACTATTTACCGAGCATGGTATTGGAACGTTAATTTTACCTGATTAGGAAGCAATCATGCAAATAAGTGAAAAATCCCCCGTGCATTTTCCAGTGTCGGATATCAATGACTGGATATTTGATCTGGATAATACGATTTATCCAGCGCGTTCGAATCTGTTTGTGCGGGTCGCGGTCAGGATCACTGAATTTGTTGCCAGCCATTTCGAGGTTGAAACAGACGAAGCCAAAATTATCCAGAAAGATTTGTTTCATCGCTATGGTACGACGATGCGCGGACTGATGGTTGAAGAAAATATGACGCCAGATGCGTATCTGCATTATGTGCATGATATCGATGTCAGCGATTTGCCTTATGAAGCCGAGCTTGATCAGATGATCGGGGCGTTGCCTGGCCGCAAACATATTTTTACCAATGGCACCGTGCCACATGCCGAAAATATCCTGAATGCCTATGGTATCCGGCATCATTTTGACGAGATTTTTGATATTGTCGGGGCCGACTATGTGCCAAAGCCGGAAAAGGCTGCTTTTGACCAGTTTATTACCAAGACCAAGATTAACCCAAATGGCGCCGTGATGCTTGAAGATATGGCACGGAATCTAGAGCCGGCAGCGGCATTGGGGATGCGCACAGTCTGGCTGGCAAGTGACCATGATTTTGCCACTAAGGGGTCGGATCAAGACTATGTGCATTTTGTCGCTGATGATCTGAAAAGCTTTTTATCGAGCTTGCCGACGACAGTTTAACGGAAAGCTTTTTGATACTGGTGTTCATCGACACTATCAATACCTATATTACATAAACAAACGAAGGTCGTTTACGACGCGAGGAGAACAGAATGGATACAGCGCAACTTGAACAGGAAATAAACGCAGCGTGGGATGAACGGGACAGTGTAAATGCCGAAACGAAAGGCGCTGTCCGTGAAGCCGTTACCGATGTTCTCGAAATGCTGGATAATGGCACGGTGCGCGTTGCTGAGCCTGTTGGGGATCATCAGTGGCAGGTGAATCAATGGCTTAAAAAGGCTGTTCTGCTGTCTTTCCGTCTGAATGACATGACCGTTATCAAAGGCGGGGTTGTGCATCCACAGGCCGGCGAAGCGACATTCTGGGACAAAGTGCCGCCAAAGTTCAGTGGCTGGGATGAAAAGCGTTTTCGTGATGCTGGCTTTCGCGCCGTGCCAGGATGTGTCGTGCGGCATTCGGCCTATGTGGCCGCTGGCGTTGTTATCATGCCTGGCTTTATCAATCTTGGCGCCTATGTCGATAGCGGCACAATGGTTGATACCTGGGCAACGGTTGGTTCATGCGCGCAGATTGGCAAGAATGTGCATCTATCTGGCGGTGCCGGAATCGGTGGTGTGCTTGAGCCATTACAGGCAGGCCCCGTGGTGATCGAAGATGACTGTTTCATCGGTGCGCGTTCGGAAGTTGTCGAAGGTGTGGTTGTTGAAAAAGGCGCGGTTCTGTCGATGGGTGTGTTTATCGGTGCCTCAACAAAAATCATCAATCGCCATACAGGCGAAGTGCATATGGGCCGTGTCCCGGCCTATTCGGTTGTGGTGCCAGGAAGTCTGCCAGGCAAACCATTACCAGATGGTAGCCCGGGCCCGTCTTTATCATGTGCGGTGATTATCAAGCAGGTTGACGAAAAAACGCGTTCAAAGACATCTGTAAACGATCTGCTTCGAGACTAGCATATGGGTGATGTATCGCATTCGGTTGACCTGACCCAACGTTTGATCCGCTGTCCGTCAGTAACACCGGCAGATGCGGGTGCGCTTGATGTGCTGGCGGTTGAGCTGGCAGCATTAGGATTCGCATGTACGCGGCTGGCTTTTGGTGATGGTGATGCGCGGATCGATAATCTGTTTGCATGGCTAGGTGACAAAGATGTATCGGGGACAGAGACAAAACATTTCTGTTTCGCCGGTCATACCGATGTCGTGCCAGTGGGGGATGCCGAAGCGTGGCAATTTGATCCGTTTTCGGGGACGCTTGACCAAGGCAATATATATGGGCGCGGGGCGTCGGATATGAAAGGCGGGATAGCGGCGTTTGTTGGGGCCGTAGCCCGTTTGCTGGCACGCGATAGCTTTGATCCAGCCAAAGGCCATGCCATTAGCCTGATGATTACCGGTGATGAAGAAGGTGATGCCGTCAATGGTACGGTCAAGATGGTCGAATGGGTTCAGGAACATGGGTTTGTTCCTGATCTTTGTGTTGTCGGTGAGCCGACTAATCCGGATGCCGTTGGGGATGTGATCAAAAATGGACGCCGGGGAAGCTTGTCTTGTCAGCTAACCGTCGAAGGCGCGCAAGGCCATGTGGCCTATCCGCATCTGGCGGATAATCCATTTGCACGATTGCTCGATATGTTGGCACCGGTGAATAGCTGTGAGCTGGATGGCGGTAATGCGTTTTTTGATCCCTCAACCGCAAATATAACGTCGATTGACACAGATAATCCGGCTGGCAATGTGATTCCGGCACGGGTGCAAGCGCGTTTCAATATCCGTTTCAATACCGAACATACAGCAGATAGTTTAATTGGCTGGCTGGAAGAGCATTTCGCACGTGTTGGCGGGACATGGCATGCTGACTGGCGCGCGTCGGCGCATCCGTTTCTGACCGAACCTGGGATGCTGACCGATATCATGATCGCGGCGATCAGCAAAGTGACCGGTCGCGACCCGCAGTTATCCACCAGTGGCGGAACGTCGGATGCGCGGTTTATAACGACAATATGCCCAGTGGCCGAATTTGGGCTGGTTGGACGGACTATGCATAAAGTTGACGAACATACGGCAATCGCAGATATAGATGTTTTATCGGCCATATATGAAAATATGCTGGCCAGCTATTTTGAGGCAGCATAAGAATGCAGCAAGAAAATTTAAGTTTGGCGCCCCGGGTTTTGCTTTCCTATGTCGGGCATAGCCTGCGGGTTATGACAGGAAAATCGTCGATGTCTGATGTTTATCAGGCCGATGCCAATGGTCTGTGGCATGCCATATGGGCATCAATGATCTTCACCGCGATGGTGACGATCTATCCGACTTTAAAAAATGCCCCATCCATTTTCGTGACCACGATGATTGTGCAGCTTGTCGGGCTGGTTCTGCTGGCTCTGATTTTTCTGTTTGCCCTGAAACAGCTTGGATTGGCTGAACGTAGTTTTGTCTTTTTGCTTCCGTTTTTCTGGATTGAAAATGTGCAACAGTTGCTGGTTGGATTGACCCAGCTGGCGACGGTTTCGAGTGGTAATCACGCCTATCTGGTGCTGGTATTGCCGATAGCTGTATGGACATGCTACTGGCTGTGGCGTGTTGGTAAGGATCAGCTTGGCAAAGGCGGCTGGGTCGCTGCCGGTATGGTTGGCCTGTCATTCGCAACGGATGTGACATTGCTGTGGGCGGTTCAAACGCGCTTGCCAATACCCACCGGATAAAACACATCGGTCAGATATAACCCATGTGGGGGCGCGGTAGGGCCAGCTGCGCTTCGGTCAGCCGCCGCCAGCGCGGCTTTGACATCGTCAGGCTGCCATTTTCCAGCACCGACCAGCGCCAGTGTGCCTGCAATATTGCGCACCTGATGATGCAGGAATGAGCGCGCCTCGACATGCAGATGTATTTCGATGCCAACCTGTTCAACCTGCAGAATATCAAGCGTGCGAATTGACGATTCAGCCTGACATTGTGCGGCGCGAAAGCTGTTGAAATCATGTCGTCCGATCAACATATCGGCACCGGCTTGCATGGCATCGGCATCAAGCGGCTGTTTGTGATGCCAGACCCGGCCAGCATTAAGCGCTGGGGGCTGACGACGTGGGAGGATGCGATAAAGATAGCGCCGCCCGATTGCGGAAAACCGGGCATGGCTATCATCAGCAACATCATAGGCATCAAGCACAGTGATGGCTGTATGTGCCAGATGCGCATTCAGCGCGTGCATAACACGGTTAGGATCAAATTTATCAGGCACATCAAGATGCGCAACCTGACCCAACGCATGAACGCCTGAGTCAGTGCGCCCTGCCCCCTGAACGATGATTTTATCACCGGTAAAAGCAAAGGCAGCGTTCTCAAGTTCCTGTTGAACAGTGATGCCATTATCCTGACGTTGCCAGCCAACAAAAGGCGTGCCGTCATATTCAATGGTGATGAAAATGCGACGTGTCATGTGGGGTGGCTACCTGAGAGCATGTCGCCGATGGCCAGATCAACACCATTGAGAAAATTGCGCGAAGGCATGGCTTTCTTGCCAGCTGGCTGAACAAGGCTGACGCAGAGGGTGCCATCGCCTGTCATCATCAGCATATTGCCTTGATCATCTTGTCCGGCGAATGTGCCTGGCTGGTGGGTGGCATTGTCAGTGGCATCAGGTGATGCGCTAGGTGTTTGATGTGCCGCAAGCACCCGAATGCGGCCTTTAGGCCCGTTACACCAAGCCCCCGGATAGGGCGCATAGGCACGGATATGACAAGCTAGTACTGTGGCACTTTTCTGCCAGTCAATATGTGCGTCAGTGCCAGAAATTTTGGCCGCATAGGTGACGCCTTCACCAGATTGCGGCATGCGGTGCAACAGCGCGTCATCAAGCGAAGCCACTGTATCATCAATAAGCGTTGCGTTCATTTGAGCCAAGGCATCATGCAAATCACCTGCATTCATCGCGTCGGTGATGGGGATAGAGCGTGTGGCCAGAACCGGACCGGTATCAAGCCCAGCTTCCATCAGCATCACACTAATGCCAGTTTCACTGTCGCCAGCTTCAATGGCGCGCTGGATCGGGGCGGCACCACGCCATCGCGGCAATAATGAAGCATGTCCGTTCAGACAACCATAGCGCGGGATATCAAGAACGGCTGGCGGCAAAAGCAATCCATAGGCAACGACGACGAACAGATCAGCATCATAGGCGGCAAGCTCGTTTTGCACATTTTTGTCATTCAGCGTAGTTGGCCATAATACCGGCAAACCCATATCAAGCGCATGGCGAGCAAGGGGAACAGGTTGTTCCTGCATACCACGTCCGGACCTGCGCGGCGGCTGAGTATAGACCGCGCAGATGTCATGATTTTGGGCTAGCAGATCAAGCGCAGGAATGGCGAAATCTGGACTTCCCATATAGACAATGCGCAATTTACCCATAAGTTCTGCCTCTTAAGATTTGGATGAAGATTGCCGCATTTCCTTCATCACCCGGCGAATAATCATGTCACGTTTCAGCCGCGAGATATGGTCGATAAACAGAACGCCGTTCAGATGATCTATTTCATGCTGTACACAGGCAGCCAACAGGCCTTCGGCGGTCAACATCTTGGTGTCACCCTCAATGTCGGTATAGCGGACGGTGACGCTGGCCGGTCTGGTAACTTCGGCAGTCTGGTCAGGGATCGATAGACAGCCTTCTTCAAGAATGGCTTTGTCTTCGGATGATTCGATAATCTCGGGATTAATCATCTTGTAAAGTTCAGGTGCTTCATCCTTGCCACAATCCATGACGATGATGCGCTTGGAAATATTGATCTGCGGCGCTGCCAGCCCAATGCCAGGTGCGTCATACATGGTCAGCGCCATATCATCCAGCAGATTGCGGATGCCATCGGTGACTTCGGGCACAGCCATAGCGGTTTCGCGCAACACGGGGTCAGGCAATTTGATGATATCCATAATATTCGCTATATGCGCACCCATGATAGTGACTGTCCTTCGAAATTGATCTGGCCTAATTGATTGGGCAATAATATATCCCCTGCATTAGAATAAGGGGCGTAGCGCGTCAAGTTTGACGACGAAGACTTTGCCTTAAATGTAGCTAGATTGGAGGATGGTTCAATAGAGTTATGGCGCTTTTCCCTGTTACAGTCTATCAAGAGACAGGTTGAATATCCCGACTTGAAATATCCCATCGGGGCAAATGACTAATGAAGAGGTCAGTAAATGTCAGCGCTTGAAATGATCCTGTTTGGCGTTATCGCAATCATAGCTGTGGTGGTGTTTGTCAGCATGTCACGGCACAAAGCATCATCGCAATCAGATGATGGGATGGCCGAATTGCGCGGTCAGCTATCACAGCTGTCCAACCAGTCGGCTGAATTGCAACGCATCATTGCCTCGCAAATGTCTGAAACTGAAGGCCGCCTTGGCACAAGGCTGGAGCAATCCTTACGCGATCAGAATGAACGGACAAATAAACAGCTCAATGGTATGGCGGAAAAGCTCGTCGTTATAAGCGAAGCCAATGCCCACATTTCAGCGCTAAGTGGGCAGGTCACGCAGTTGCAGAACATTCTGTCAAACAAGCAGGCTCGCGGCAGTTTTGGCGAAGTGCAGCTGGAAAATCTGGTGCGTGATGCCTTGCCAGATAGTGCCTATGACTTTCAGGCGACATTGGGTAACGGCAAGCGCGTTGATTGCCTGCTTGCCTTGCCAAACCCACCAGGTGCGATCTGTATCGATTCTAAATTTCCGCTGGAAAGCTATCGACGGCTGGTCGATGCCGCTGATGAGCCAAGCCGTGATATGGCGCGCCGTGGGCTGGAAGCTGATGTCAAAAAACATATTAATGACATTGCCGATAAATATATAGTGCCAGGGGAAACAGCCGAAAGCGCGATCCTGTTTCTGCCGTCAGAATCGGTCTATGCCGAAATCAATATTCAACTGCCACGTCTGGTTGACGAAAGCCGGCGCAAACATGTCTATATGGCAGGGCCAGATAATCTGATGCTGATTCTGCATACGGTGCGGGCGATTCTGCGCGATGCACGGATGCATGAAGCGGCAGGTCTGATCCAGACGCAGGTCGATATAATGATGCAGGATGTGCGACGGCTTGATGACCGGGTGGCTAAGCTGGCATCGCATTTTTCGCAAGCCGAAAAAGATATTGCCGATATTCAAACATCGACCCGCAAAATCACTTCGCGTGGTGATAAAATTGCCGAGATCGAAGTGATCGATGCAAAAGCCGTTGACGATATGCCGCCAGAAAAATCATCCGGCGATCTGCTTGGCTAGTTCGTTTTAGCTAGTTCATTTTGGCGCGGGCTTTGAGGGCTTGCGCCAAGGTGCCATCATCCAGATAATCAAGTTCACCGCCAACTGGCACACCATGCGCAAGCCGTGTCACATCAAGATTATATGGTGCTAGCTTTTCGGCAATATAATGCGCTGTTGTCTGGCCATCGACCGTTGCCGATAGCGCCAGAATAATCTCAACAACCTCGCCAGCCTGTGCCCGGCGGAGCAATCTATCGATAGCCAAATCGTCAGGGCCGCGCCCGTCAAGCGCGCTCAACGTGCCCCCAAGAACATGATAGCGACCCCGAAATACCGCCGCACGTTCCATGGCCCAAAGATCGCCAACATCCTCAACAACACAGATACGGCTTTTATCGCGCCGGTCATCCTTGCAGATCTGGCACAGATCGGCTGTATCAAGATTGCCGCAATCAACACAGGGACGCACAGTGCGGGCGATATCGTGTAATTCCTGCGCGAGTGGCAACATCAGGCGGTCACGGTTTTTCAACAGGAACAGCACCGCCCGTCGCGCCGAACGAGGCCCCAGACCGGGAAGCCGACCAAGACGCCGAATCAGATTTTCAAGAGATGAATCCATGTCAGATCATTATACCTAGTCAGTGCACATATAGGGCGTAGTTGGCAATCAAAAGCGTTGGCACTCAAAAGGGCAGATTCATGCCAGGTGGCAAGTCCAATCCGCCGGTTATGTCGGCCATCTGCGCTTTCATCGCCGTATTGGCATCTTCACATGCCCGATTACTGGCCAGTAGAATAAGATCCTCGAGCATGCCGCTGTCATTAGTGGCAAGGGCGTCAGGGGCGATCTTTACGGCTTGAAGCTGGCCTTTGCCATTGACTGTGACCGTGACCGCATCGCTGGCAACGCTGGCCGAAAACCGGGCGCTGGCCATTTCATCCTGCAAGGCCTGAATACGGCTCTGGACTTCCTGTGCCTTTTTCATCATGCCCATCATATTGCGCATCAGTCAGCATCCTCTTCATCATAGGCGTCGGTGTCTTTGTCCGGATCAGTGACAGGCGCATCTATAGCGCTGATATCTTCGATTGTTGCGCCAGGAAATACAGATATAATTTTGGCCACAAGTGGTGTTTTGGCGATCGTATCAAGGCGTTCTGCCGCGGCATCAGCCTTGGTTTCAGCAAGGGTTTTGCCAGCAGGTTCGTCAGATAAAGACACCAGCCAGCGTGCACCAGTCCAATGCCGTAAATGCTGGGCAAGATCACCAAGGAATTTTTCTGGTGGCTTGCCTGACAAGGCGATTTCCAATAATCCGGGTTGTAGCGCTACAAGCCGCACATGATTGCGTATTAACGCGGCCAAAAGCATTTCGCCTTTATCCTCGGCCAAAGCGGCAATATCGGCAAGCGTGTTTAGTTGCGGCGTGTCGTCTGCTGCCAAGCGATCAGGCGCGGCTTCGGTATCGCTATTCGGAGCTGGTGCCGTTTGATGGTCAGGTTGTTGTTGGATGGCCGCATTGGTTAATGGCGTAGCTGACATAGATCCAGATGGGGAGCCAGATGGGGTGCCTGATGGGCTGGCGGACATAATGGTGGTGGTTGGCGCGGCTGTTGATGCGGGTGCTGGCATGTCTGTTGATGTGGACGAGGCACTGGCAGAGGGGCTGGCAGAGGGGCTGGCAGAGGGGCTTGATGATGCGGCGGTTATTGTCGCCGGACTACCGGCTGTGGCCTCGGGCAACGCGCGGAGAATTTCATCAGGGCTTGGCATCTGCGCGGCATGTGCCAGACGTATCAATAGCATTTCACAAGCCGTGGCAGGGTTTGGGGCGGCATTCAATTCACCATGGCCTTTGAGTAGAATTTGCCATGCCCGTCCTAGTTTGGCGATACCAAGCGTAGCAAGGTCTTCGATAGGTTCACGTTCGCCCTCGATCAATGTGGCGCTGGAACCGCCGGTTGCGCATAGGCTGGCACTATGCACGATATCAAGCAAATCAGCGATCAGCATTTCAGGCTCGGCACCACGCTGATAGATATCGTTAAAGGACGCTAGCGCGCTGGCCACGTCATTTGCCAACACCGATTTTAACAAGGCCAAAGCCTCGGCACGTCCGGGTCGGCCTAGCATGTCGGAAACCGTTTCGGCGGATAAGGTATCAGCCGTCATCGCGGCGGCTTGATCCAGCAAAGACAGCGCGTCACGCACCGACCCTTCGGCAGCGCTGGCAATAGCGGCTAGCGCACCAGCTTCGACTTTAATGTCTTCCTTGCCGCAGATCATCTCTAGGTGAGAGGCCAGCAAAGTCGCAGGCACACGTCGCAGATCATAACGCTGACAGCGTGACAGAATTGTCACTGGCACTTTGCGGATTTCGGTTGTGGCAAAAATGAATTTCACCGCGTCGGGCGGCTCTTCCAGTGTTTTGAGAAGCGCGTTGAAGGCGCTTTTGGACATCATATGGACTTCGTCGATGATATAGATTTTGAAACGTGCCGATACGGGCCGGTAATTAACCGCTTCGATGATGTCACGGGCATCATCAACGCCGGTATGGCTGGCAGCATCAATTTCCAGAACATCAACATGGCGACCGGCGGCAATCGCTGTGCAAGGCTCGCAAATGCCGCATGGCTCTAGCGTCGCATCGCCCTTTCCATCAGACCCAATACAGTTCAGACCTTTGGCAAGCAGGCGGGCGGTCGAGGTTTTGCCAACGCCGCGCACACCAGTCAGGACAAAGGCATGCGCCAGACGACCAAGCGATAAAGCATTGCCGAGGGTGCGTACCAGCGCATCCTGTCCGATCAACGCCGAAAACGTCTCAGGACGGTATTTGCGTGCCAGAACACGGTAGGCTGTAGTGGCCGTTTCGTTCATGTTACTGACATTACCTCTTGCTCAGTACCTAAGTTACGCTGTTGAGGATACATGTTACCCCGAAGAAGGCGAATGCCCAAGAGGATGACGGCATCATTTTTAACAAAACATAAATATTTGAGGGATAAATATTTTGGGGATAAATATATTGGGGCATAAATATCTGGTGAAAGCGGAAGACTGGACGACCCGTAAACGTCCCACTGCGGCTGCTTCCTCTCGGACCTGACCGGATTGGCGGGGGTAACGTCCACCCAGCCTTCCTGCTGATATATATGAGCTAATCCAACGGAATCGACAAGCCTTTTATAGTAAGCGGTGACGCTTAAAGAGGCGGCGCATCCATATCGCGGCCACGCAGACGGCTGGCTGGATAGGTGCCAAGCACATGCACCGCGTCTTTCTGGCAATAGAAATGCAATTCTTCCATCGCATTCTGCATGGCCGGATCGTCAATATGCCCATCAACATCCATATAGAATTGAGCCGATTCGTGAAATCCGGGACGGATATAGGATTCAAGTTTAGTCAGATTAATGCCGTTGGTGGCAAATCCACCAAGCGCCTTATATAGCGCTGCTGGAACCGAACGGAGGCTAAATACCATAGTCGTGATTATAGCTGTATCTGGGGCCATATCGGATGATATTTCCGACCGGGTAGGTGTTACAGCTTCACGTGCCATAATCAAGAAGCGGGTGGTGTTATGTTCGGCATCTTCGGCTGACTCAATCAACACATCAAGATCATATATTTCGCCAGCAAGCCGAGAGGCAATGGCACCAATATGCTTGTCGCCGCGCGCCGCAACATCCTTGGCGGCACCCGCCGTATCGCTATGCATGATCGGTGTTAGACCCAGCTTGTGCAGACGTTCGCGGCATTGCGCCAGCCCCTGTGCATGACTATGCACTTCGACAAGGTCTTCAAGCGTGGCACCGCGGGGCGCAAGAAGGTGATGGTTGACCCGCTGAAAATGCTCGCCTGTGATGAACAGACCTGATCCGGGCAGCAGATGATGAATATCAGCCACCCGCCCGGCGATTGAATTTTCAACCGGCACCATCGCCCAGTCAGCGTCACCGTTTTGGACAGCAGCCAGCATATCTTCAAAAGAGGGATAGGGCACGGCCTCGACATCAGGCATGACAGCACGACAAGACATATGCGAATAGGCACCAGGAACGCCTTGGAAGGCGACTTTTTTGTCAGCTATTTGCGTTGGGCTATCACTCACAATGTACCTCATAGTTGATGGTTGAAAAGGCGAAGTGCCTATTGTGACATGCGCTGGCGCGCACGCTCCAAATCGTCTGCAGTATCGATTCCACCTGGCGCAATGTCAATGTAACCGGTAGCTATGCGCATGCCCGCCTCTAAAGCGCGAAGCTGTTCGAGTTTTTCGGCTTGTTCAAGTGGCGATGGCGGTAAGGAAACAAAGCGAGCCAAGGCCGCACGCGTCCAGCCATAGACGCCAATATGATGATATAGCGTATCTGCCCCAGTCGGGATGGCGGCGCGGCTGAAATAGAGCGCATTGCCAAACCCGTTATCCTGCCAACTGACCACAGCTTTTACGACCTGCGGACGGTTGGCTTCTTCGGCGCTGGCTTTGGTTACCAGCGTGGCTAGATCAGCCCCTGTCATATCAAGACAATCAGCCAGCAACGCGGGAATTTCAGGGGATAATTCGGGCAAGTCACCTTGCAAGTTCAAAATATGGTTGATATGCCGATCCGGATCGATCAATTCAACCGCTTCATAGACCCGATCCGAGCCAGATGGATGATCTGTGCGTGTCATAACAGCCTGACCGCCCGCCGATGTGATGATATCGACGATACCGCGATCATCTGTCGCAACATAGACAGGGGCGATATCAGCCTCTATTGCGCGTTCCCAGACATGCTGAATCATAGGTTTTCCGGCGATTTCAGCCAGTGGTTTGCCTGGCAAGCGGCTAGCTGACATGCGCGCGGGAATAATGATGATTTTTGCGTTCTTTTTTGCCATGATTGTGGCAATTCATCACATATTTGTGGTTTTCGCAAAGTAAATAATCCAAATCAGTGATGTTGGGGTTGAGAGACGACAATAATTTCGGTATTTATCCTGCGAGCGTTTGGTGCCGTGCGTGTATTTTGTCGTAGTGCCGATTGGCTACAATGTGAATTATGAGGAGCCCGGCTTCGGGAAGTTCAATGGACGAATTGGGATTTAACAAACTTTTTGCTGGTTTTCTTATGGCAGGCTTGTTGATGCTGGCAGGTGTCAAGCTGGCAGACGTTATGGTGCCGCATAGCGATCTTGCTGAAAATGCCTATAAGATTGAGGTACCGGAAACATCAGCTGTGGCTGATGCCGCGCCTGTTGATAAGGGGCCTGAGCCAATTATGGCGATGCTGGCAGATGCTGATATTGCCGCGGGTGAAAAGCTGTCGAAGAAATGCACAGCGTGCCACGTGTTTAACGCGGGTGGCGCGGCCAAGGTCGGCCCGGCATTGTGGAATATTGTTAATGCCGCAAAAGGCGCTGCTGATGGCTTTGGCTATTCAGCGGCCATGGCAGGTTTTGGCGGGGCGTGGGATTATGCTTCGCTTAACGCCTTTCTGGCGAAACCAAAAGTCTATATGCCTGGCACCAAGATGAATTTTGTAGGCCTGAAGAAACCTAGTGATCGTGCGAATATGATCGCCTGGCTTCGTCAGCAAGCAGATGCACCAGCCGCTTTGCCAAGCGCCGAAGATATCGCGGCAGAAACAGCGATGAATGGCACTGACAGCTAAGCCATTATTAGCAACTAGCGCAGGCCAGCTCGACACAAACGAGCTGGCTTTGTTTTTGGCACGTCTGACAGTATTGTCACGCCCCATCATAAAGTCCTATTTTCGGGCACTTCCCGAGGTCATAACAAAAGCGGATAGTAGCCCTGTTACCATCGCTGATAGATCCGTTGAACAGGCCTTGCGTGGGGCGATTGCGGCGCAATTTCCCGATGATAGCATCGTTGGTGAAGAATTTGGTCTCAGCGAAGCTGTATCGGGGGATAAAACTGCTGGAGATAGTCCCTATAAATGGGTAATTGATCCGATCGATGGCACCAAGGCCTTTGTAAGTGGTAAACCCACCTTTGGCACATTGGTCGGGGTTACGCATAATGACCGGCCTATCGCAGGTCTGATCGATATGCCGGTGCTTGACGAAACCTATATCGGCACGGCGGATGGCAGCACCTTGAATGGGGATAAGCTGAGCGTGCGTCAGGTGACGACGATTGCCGATGCCACGATCGCCACCACATCGCCCGAAGCCTTTTCGCCGCATGGTCTAGCCGTGTTCAATAAAATCAGTGCGCAGGCAAACATCACCAATTATGGCGGTGATTGTCATAATTTCGGGCTTTTGGCGGCGGGCTATATCGACGCTGTGATTGAAGACAGTCTTGCACCGCATGATATCATGGGTGTGGTTCAGGTGATGCGTGGGGCAGGTGCGATTGTGACTGACTTTGATGGTAATGATATCGATCTTGCCACCACCAGCAGTCTTGTCTGTGCTGGCACGGCCGCCCTTCATCACGCTATCATTGCCCTGATCCAAAACTAGGCGCAACATGGCGATATAATTTGGTGCCGCATTTTGATAGGACGATAGGGAATGATTTCGATTGGGTTTTACGGAAATGACGATAATCGCGCGATGTGGCGCCAGCGGCTAACGCCGTTACTATCTGATTTTGATATTGTTGATCTGGAATCAGAAGCTGGCATGCATGCGGATATTGCCCTGGTCTGGGCACCGCCAAGCGGGTTATTGGCAAAGATGCCGAATCTGCGCGGCATTATCATGCAAGGCCAGGGTGTCGATCATATGATGGGTGACGACACCACCCCGCGTTCGGTGCCTCTTGTGCGACTGGTTGATCCGGATATGTCAGATGCGCTGAGCCATTGGGCGATTCTGAATGCACTGGATATGTGGCGTGATGGTGCGCAATATCGCGCCCAGCAAGCCGAAAGATTATGGAAGCCGCTTGAACAGCGTCCAGCCACCGGCGCAGTGATCGGCATTATGGGCGTGGGTGCGATTGGCAGTGTTATTGCCACACGCTTTGCCAGTCTGGGATTCAAGGTCAAAGGTTGGGCCCGCACCAAACGGACGCTTCATGATGTAGAGATGTTCGCCGGCATGGAGGCATTGCCATCATTTCTGGCAGATACGGATATTGTCGTGTCGGTATTACCCCTGACCCCCGCAACAAGCGGTATCATGAATGCTGACTTCTTTGCCGGACTTGCCGATGGTGCCTTTGTGATCAATGGCGGTCGCGGTGGCCAGCTGGTTGAGGATGATTTGCTGGCAGCGCTTGATAGCGGTAAAATCGGCGGCGCGGCACTGGATGTTTTTGTCACCGAACCTCTGCCCGCAACGCATCCTTTCTGGACACATCCGAAAATTACCGTCTGGCCACATGTGGCGGCACAAACCAATCCGCAAACCGCCGCCAGACAGGTAGCGTCCGCGATCACGGATATCATGGCAGGCAAGGTGCCAGCAAATAAGGTTGACTGGGATCGGGGCTATTAGGGCTTGTAACCTAGCTAGGGGACGATCTAGCCAGGCTTATGATCTAGCTATGGGCAAGCCCGTCAATATAGTCGAATAAAGCGCGCAAGCTCATGACCTCACCGCCTTTTGGCCGGCCTGGACGCGCAGATAGATTCCAGGCCATCACGTCAATATGTGCCCAGTTGCTGTCAGTGCCAGCAAAGCGGCGCAGAAAGAGCGCGGCCGTAATCGCCCCGCCATATCCGCCCGCACCAGTGCTGGACATCGCCGCATAGCCAGCATCAAGATGACGGTCATAATCATCGAATAAAGGTAATTGCCAAAGCGGATCATGTGCCTTGTTGCTGGCATCAATGATCGCACGGGCGACATTATCATCATTGGCAAATAAGGCGGGTAATTCGGTGCCAAGGGCAACACGCGCCGCGCCTGTCAGGGTTGCAAAATCAATCATGAAATCAGGTTTGTCTTCACGCGCATAGGTGATGGCATCAGCCAGCACCAAACGCCCTTCGGCATCAGTATTTCCGATTTCGACCTTTAGTTTGGCTCGTGTGTCGATAATATCAAGCGGCCGCATGGATCGTTCTGATACGGCATTTTCGGCTGTTGGGACAAGCACGCGAAGCTGTATCGGCACATTGGCGTGCATCAGCGCGTTGGCAAGACCAAGGGCGATGGCACTACCGCCCATATCCTTTTTCATCATCTCCATCGCTTTGGATGGTTTCAGATCAAGACCGCCAGAATCAAAGGTAATGCCTTTGCCAATCAGGGTGATTTTCGGGCCACTTTTACCCCAGCGCATATCAATCAGGCGCGGTGGGCATTCAGCCGCCCGCCCAACACAATCAATGGCGGGAAAATTCGATGCTAGCTTGGCACCTGCAATGACGGTGATTTTGGCTTTATGGGTTTTGGCCAGTGCCCGCGCGGTGTCTTCAAGCCCAGCTGGATTCATCTTGTTGGGTGGCATATTGATCATGTCGCGACCAAGATAGATGCCACTAGCCAGCCCCAGAATGCGCGCAGTATCTGATTCTGCGGGCAGCATGATCGAGGCGCGCGCAGGTGCGGGTTTGTCGCGATAGGTCGTGTAGCGGTAATGCGCCAATGCCCAGCCAAGCATGAAGCCGTCATCAAAGCTGGTGCCAAGCGCATGATGATCGATCCGCCATGTCTGAACCGGTAGCGCATCCGCAATTGGGGCAGCATCCCAGATTGGCTGGTCGCTGATGATAGCGACAGCACCAGTAAGGGTGCCATCCTGGCCAGGCAAGGTGATGACTCGACCAGGCTTTGGTGTGAATCCCTGATCGTTAATCCAGCGTTGATGATGATCGGCTGCGGCTGTGAACCACGTCTGCCAGCTTTTGGTGGTGACCACATATAGCGGCAGAATAGTGTCAGGTTCCGATGATGGCATCATCAGGCCAAAATCAGTTGCGTTAGAATAAATGTCAGCCATGCACCAGTTCCGCTGTTTAATTATGTTCCGCCATTTTGCGGACGCGTCCAAGATATAGCCAAAGGGTGAAGCCGCGCAAGGCAAGATAAATGGTAAAGGCACTCATCAGGCCAGCAATGCCATAGCCTCGCAATCCCCAGATCAGTAACACAAACAAGATTGCCGAAATGATCATCGCATTACGCATTTCGCTGGCGCGCGTTGCGCCGATGAAAATACCATCAAGTTGAAAGGCAAGACATGAAGCAGGGGCGATCATAATAATCCATATCCAATGGGCCGCGGTCAGCGCAAAAAGATCGCTTTGCTGGGTCAGCAAACCAATGATGATATCGCGGCCAAGCCAGATTATCAGTGCTATCAGGATAGCGGTCAGGAAGGCCAAACTGTTTGTGCGCCAAATAGCCCGGTCAAGCATATCCCGATCATTACGGCCAATCGCCGCCCCCACCAACGCTTCGGCAGCATGGGCAAACCCATCAAGGCCAAATGCAATCATGGTAAAAATCACCATCATCAGATGACAGGCTGCCAGTTCGAGATCGCCAAGCTGTGCCGCTTGATTCAAAAGGATGGCTTCGCATACCAGCAATAGCATGGTGCGGATAAAAATATCCCGACCAAGCCGAAAGAAATCGCCAAATGCGTCCCATTGCAACCAGCGTGAGTTGCCGGTGAATAAGCCAGAAAATAGATGCTTGATAAACCCATCAAGCATGTGTCCCCATTGCCATTTCATCAGACTGAAGGTCACGATAAAGCCGGTCCATTGGGCGATTGCCGAAGCAAGCGCAACCCCCTCGACATCCATGCCTAAGCCAAGCACAAAGCCGATATTGAGAATCAAGTTCAGCACATTGACGATCAATAGATGCGCCATGCAAAGCCGCATATTCTGGCGGCCAAACAGGCACCCAATCAGAACGGTATTCGCCAGCGCGGCGGGAACGGCAAAAAGCCGGACATTGAGATAGGATACCATCAGGGCTTCAACGTCGCTACTGCCAGCAAAGCTGATCACGGCGATCCAGTTGATCACTGGCATGGCTAGAATCAATAGAATGCCAAACGATAAAGCCAGAAATAAACCGCGTGCCAGCAAATTTACAATCTCGTCTGGCAGGTTGCGGCCATGAGCCTGGGCAACAAGTCCAGTTGTGCCCATGCGCAAGAAACCAAAGCCAAAATAAATGAAATTGAAAATCAAAGCGCCAAGCCCGACTCCCCCTATATAAGCAACATTATCAAGCCGCCCCATCATCGCCGCATCAACTGCCCCGACCAGCGGCACCGTTATATTGGCAAGGAAAATTGGCCATGACAGCGACCATATATGCCGCCAGCGCGTCTGGGCGATAGGGTCATTTATGTTTGTGGACATAGAGGTGGCTTTCCCGAAATCTGTCAATCATGAATAAACTGGTAAATTTAGTCTAAAATATTTCGTGGTATTCTAAAATATTTACGGCGATTTAGGTCTAAGGCGACAGCAATGTCTCAAAGTGTATTGGTTTATTGCGATCAGGGCTGTTCATTTAGTGGTAAATTGCCTAAACCTATGGGCGCGTCTTAACTGGTAGCGTGGATGCGCAAAGGAAACGGGTTTGTCCCTTATCTCACACCGTTCGATTTTATATCTGCTTCTTGGGCTTTTGACTATCTTTGTTCTGATAGGGCATCAACTGGTGCCGCCGATGGATCGTGACGAAGCGCGTTTTGCCCAGGCTAGCAAACAGATGGTTGAAAGTGGCGATTTCGTTACTGTGCGCTTTCAGGAGGATTTGCGCGCCAAAAAACCTGTTGGCATCTATTGGCTTCAATCTGTCAGCGCACAGCTATTTGGCGATGACGATATTGCGGTATATCGCGTGCCTAGTCTGCTGGGGCTTTTGCTGGCGCTAGTCGGCACATATCGCGCTGGACTTTTGCTATATCAACCGCGACTGGCCTTGATAGGGACAGCTTTTCTTGGCACCAGTCTGGTGGTGTTTGCCGAAGCGCATCTGGCCAAGACCGATGCCTTGCTGATGGGCTTATGTGTCTGGCAGCAATTGTCACTATTGATGATCTATCGCGCCTATCTTGATGGCACCACGCCGCCTCGATCGGCGTTTCTGGCGTTCTGGGTGATTATGGGGCTAGCGGTTCTGGTCAAGGGGCCGATTGCGCCATTGCTGGCACTGTTAACCGCATTGTCATTAGTGATTTGGCATCGCGATCTGGGGTTGCTGCGCCGAATGCGCGTGCTGTCGGGCTTGGCGATAGTGGCGGCGCTTGTCCTACCTTGGGCAACTTTGGTGAGTCTGGCAACCGATGGGGCGTTTCTGGATATTGCCATAAAGGGTGATTTTCTGGCCAAGATTCAGTCAGGTCAGGAATCGCATGGCGCACCACCGGGAACATATCTGGTTTTGCTTGCTGTTCTGTTATGGCCAGCTTGTTTGCTATTGCCGCGTGCGCTTCTTAGTTTGCGGCAGATTCTGGCCAATAGCGAAGCCCGTTTCCTCGTGGCATGGCTGGTGCCGTTCTGGTTTATCATCGAGCTGACGCCAACTAAATTACCGCATTATCCTTTACCTGTCTTACCAGCTCTTGCGTTACTATGTGTTGTTGGTATCCGAACAGCTTTGCCACAAGCCAAATTGGTGCGCTACACGATCACGTCCTTCGAATTTTTTAGCCTTCTTGTGGCGGTGATTTTTGCGATGCTGTTGATCTGGGGGGCGATAAATTATGGTGGTGAAAATAGCGTTACCGCCTTTGCCTTTGCCGGACTTGGGACGATTGCTGCGGCATGTGCAAGTTGGTTCGGGCTGCAATGGATTCTGACGCAGAATATCCGCCCGCTTGGCATGATGTTGGCCGCAGCGATGGCATTTAATATTTTTGCGATTGCCGGATTGCTGCCATCGTTGCACCGCATTCATCTATCAACCGCCATCAATAAGGTGATTGCGCAGATGCCCACCCGCCCCGCAGCGATTGCCGCGGCAGGCTATCACGAGCCATCATTAGTATTTTTGCTAGGTAAGGATCTGCTGCTTTTGAATGGGCGCGAAGCCGCGTTTTTTCTAGGTGAAGCGTCAGGTGGTGTTGCGCTCATCGAAAGCCGCGAACATGAGATGTTTCTGGAAACAGCCAAAGCGCTGGGGCTGAAGCTGGACACGCCGATTCAAGTCAGCGGTATCAATATATCAAAGGGGCAATCTGCAATAATGCTCATCTATCGTGTGCAGATGTTTGACGGCGCTAGCCGCACAGGGTAAGAAGCGGTAATAATTTCGTAGCTCTACCAGATGGTTGGTTAATTTATGGCGCAAAATACGGCAAACGCATCGCGTAAAGCGGATATTGATATATCAGTATTGGTTCCGGTTATGAATGAGGCGGGTAATATCCGTCCGCTTATCGATGAAATCGTGACCGCGATGGCAGGTCGAACATTCGAAATAATCTATATTGATGACGCGAGTACCGACGCCACTGCCGAAGAATTGTCCGACAGCCAGCGCGCGATTCCGCAATTACGTGTTTTACGGCATGCTAAGCGGGCAGGTCAAAGCGCGGCCTTGCGCTCTGGGTTGCTGGCGGCGAACGGATATCTGATTGCGGTTCTGGATGGCGATGGGCAGAATGTGCCAAGCGACTTTCCGGCATTAGAAGCGGCCTTACTTGCTGATTATCCGGAACGCGGCATGGCCGCAGGCATCCGGCAAAAGCGCAAGGATACTGAATTAAAGTTATTGGCGTCACGGATTGCCAAATGGATTCGTAAAGCGTTGCTTGGTGATACGCATCCCGATTCAGGCTGCGGGATCAAGATTTTGCATCGGGATCTGTTTATTGAGCTTCCCTTTTTCAATCATATGCATCGCTTTATGCCAAGCCTTGTCCGCCGCCATGGTGGTGGGGTAACCGGCGTTGCTGTTGCGCACCGGGCACGAACGCAAGGACAGTCAAAATATCAGGTTTTGGATCGGCTATTGGTTGGTATTTCTGATATTATTGGTGTCATTTGGTTATTAAAACGGGCACCACGACATGATACGGTGATCGAGATTGCTGTCCCAAAACGTTCCCAAAACGTCCCCAAAAAACGCTCACGTATCAAAAAAGGGTCATAGAATGATCGAACTTATGTCTGGCCAGATTGAAGTGGCCGTTGGCGCTATCGCTACGGTGCTATTGACGGTGTTTCCGTTTTTGCCAGCCAGTCTTGCCACGCATCCCGAACAGATCATGGTGATTGTCGGTTTTGCCGGACAGGGACTGTTTGCGATGCGGTTTATTTTGCAGTGGCTGAGCTCTGAAGGTCAGGGACGGTCAGTCATTCCGTTGGCATTCTGGTATTTCTCGATAGGTGGCGGCAGTGTTCTGTTGTTATATGCCATCTGGCGGCAAGATCCGGTGATTATCAGTGGACAGGGTCTTGGCCTGTTCATTTATTTCCGCAATCTATATTTCATCCATCGTAGCCAGAATGGCGCTAGCTAAGCATCAGAGCATTCTGCTTCATGATGAATTGAGTTGCCATGATCTATTTATTATTAGAATTGATACGTGATCACAGATGTTTTCATCTGTTCGGGATTTGCTCTAGAGTGTCGTTTCGGCCATATCCATGATGATGTTCCATTGCGGTGCGGTAACAGGTGTGACCGATAGGCG
>NZ_CBFHNB010000027.1:24981-25255 GCF_965657105.1 Puniceispirillum sp. (SeqCode) | reverse complement strand
TAGGTTGGGACGTGAAACCCGGCGAGGCAATGACCAACGGCGGCGGTGCGGGCGCGACGGTGAGGCTGACAGTCTCAATATCACGATGTCCGGTGGTGTCGATAGCGGTGATATTCAGGGTGATTGTCTCATTCGCATTGAACTTTTGGCCAGCCTTCACAAACAGCCGCCATTCCTGACCAACTTGCCGCAACTCGAACCGGCCATCATTCACCGTTGGCGAATCGATGAAGTTACTATCCTCATCCATAACGCTGAACCGCAGGCCGGTATA
>NZ_CBFHNB010000027.1:0-24971 GCF_965657105.1 Puniceispirillum sp. (SeqCode) | reverse complement strand
GGTATAGGCGTGGGTGCTGCTGGTTGTCTCGGTCAAATCCAGGGTGAGGGTGCCAGACTGCGTAATGTCCGGCCTGTTTCCGCTAATGATCGCCACAAGTTGATCCTGAAACGCGCCAACTTTCTCTTCAAGGTTCGCAACCGTGGTCTCAAGTCCCTTGATCTTTCTGGCGTTTTCCTCAATCAGGTCGCGATTTTCCTCAACGAATCTGGTGATGCCGGGTAACGCCTTTTTCGCCGCCTCGAATGCCAACTGCTTTTCCGCGGTCAACGCCGGGCCATAGGGGTTGTCAACCAGCGGATTGAAATTTGGGAAAGCGGATACCACTTGTTCCCGCGTTGCAATCCCTGTCGCGATCAGGTGCGTCAGCGCCGAGACAACACTCGCCCCCTCAGGGGCCAGCCATGTGCCCTCCAATGGTCTGTCGGCATTTACGCCCGTCCCACCTTCCTGGCTATCATCACCAAGATCGGTGGCACCAGTCAGATCGACGATATAGCGTTTGCCCTGATGCTGGGCCGGAATGGATCCGCTGAAATTGCCTGAACCGTTCGTCTTGCCGATAAAATAGTCAATCTGCTTGTTCAGCCTACCGTCGCCATCGACATCAACATAAACGCCTGCATTCTTAACCGGCCCATCATATACCTGACCCGATCGCGAAAGCATCTGTGCAGCCGGCGTCCCGCTTGTCGTTGCACCGCCGCCACCGCCACCACAAGCGGCAAGCATCAGTGCCAATGGCCAAATACCGGGGGATAAAGAAGGTGCAACGCGAGACGCCAGCGGATTAGCCGCCGATGCGGACACTCCAGAAAGGCTGGAACCTGATAAAAGCGCCCGCACAATCACAGATGACGACATCACAGATAATGATGCCGCATGGCGATGGCGCATATCCAAATTATTCAAACGAAGATCATCAGGCATATAAGCCCCCAAACAAAATCCAAAAACCATAAGACAAGATCAAAAGATCAATTTCTGGAAATTATATCTGGGTGGGCTTAATTTTTCGTTAATTGGCCTCTGTTAATTTTGATTATTTTTGAAGGCGTGACAAAAGCGGCAAACGGAGGCTATTTGACCAATTCGGTTTCGACAAGACGCGCCCAATAGCTGGCACCCAAGGGTAGAAGATCATCATTGAAATCATAGCGCGCATTATGCAGATTACCATCAGATTGCGGTTCGCCAGCGCCAAGCCAGATATAAGCACCGGGCTTTTCTTCAAGCATGAAGGCAAAATCCTCGGACGCCATCGACGGCTCGATATCGGTAACGATTTTATCATCGCCCAAAACAGACGCGGCAACAGAGGCGGCGCGATCAGCCTCGGCCAGATGGTTGACGGTTGGCGGATAACCCGCGATCCAGTCAAGTTCAAGCCCACATCCATGCGCCGCGGCGGTGGTGGCGGCAATCTCGCGAATGGACGCTTCCAATAACGCCCGCACATCTGCCGAAAAAGCGCGAGCTGTCCCCGCCAGACGCGCGGTACCCGGAATAACATTCATCGCACTGCCAGCTTCAAAAATCGTGACCGATACAACCGCCGGTGATAAAGGCGACACCCGGCGTGAAACAATGCTTTGCAAAGATTGCACCAAGGCAGCCCCACAAATAATCGGATCAACCCCCTGATGCGGCATAGCGCCATGCGCGCCAACACCATTGAGGCGAATGTCAAACATATCAGCCGCCGCCATACAAGCCCCACGATGAACCCCGATAGTGCCCACATCAACCCCCGGCCAATTATGCATACCCCAGACCGTTTGCATGTCAAACTGGGTAAACAGACCATCATCAGCCATGGCTTTGGCTCCGGCGCCTTCTTCTTCGGCAGGCTGAAAAATGAAATAGACAGTGCCGTCAAAATTCCGTGTTTCAGCCAGATATTGCGCCGCCCCCAAAAGCATAGTCGAATGACCATCATGACCACAGGCATGCATACGCCCATCTATCTGCGAGGCATGGTCAAATTCATTCAATTCCTGCATCGGCAAGGCATCCATATCAGCGCGCAAGCCGATCGCCGCATCACTGTTGCCTGTGCCGCGTAAAACCCCAACAACACCCGTCTTGCCCATGCCGCGATGCACCTCAATACCAAAGGATGCAAGCTTGTCGGCGATAAAATCCGAGGTCCAGACTTCCTCATAGGCGATTTCCGGATGCGCATGCAGAAGATGCCGCCAGCCACGCATATCGTCATGTCGGTCAGCGATCGAATTTATAACAGCCATGGGGCGCTCCTCATATCATTTGCTATTGCATCAAAGGGGTCATCATAGGACGGCAAGATGATGCTGACCATGCCCAATAATGGCATAATCGCAACCAGCGTCAAGCACGCGCAACTTTACGCATAGCAGTAGCTTAAATTTAATTCTGGTTTCGGGGATTTTATATTTTTGATGTCAGTTTCAAAGCGGATTTTGCTATTCTTCGGGTGCGGAAATTGTTATTGACTGTGAGATTGCGCCGAAATCGAGGCTATTAGCGTTTCGTTTGGTGCGCATGTCGAAAGAAACAAAACCCGCGTCGCTGACAAGACAGGGATCGACCTGGCCAAAGCGCAGTGTGTGATGCTGCATTTAGCAACAAATGTCCCGGTTCAATATCTGGGCAAACATGGTGATTTAGGAGTGGATGACATGGCCGGAAACCAGCCTGATCGAGGTAATCGCGGACTGCCAGGCGGCAAACAAAAATATTCTGCCTTTGCCCTTGCGCGGCAATCGATGAGTTACCATCAGGACTGGCAACGCGCCTGGCGCGACGCCGAACCCAAAGCCGAATATGATGCGGTGATCATTGGTGGTGGTGGGCATGGCCTAGCTACAGCCTATTATCTGGCAGCTGTGCATGGCATGACCAATATCGCCGTCATCGAAAAAGGCTGGCTTGGCGGCGGCAATACAGGCCGAAACACCACCATCATCCGCTCAAATTACCTGTGGGATGAGTCAGCCGCGATCTATGAACATTCGATGAAATTATGGGAAGGTATGTCGCAGGATCTTAATTTCAACGTGATGTTTTCCCAACGTGGCGTTCTGACCATCGCACATAGCGAACATGAAGTGCGCGAAATGTCACGTCGGGTGCATGCGATCCGCCTGAACGGAATTGATTCAGAAATTCTAGGCCCTGCGGAAATTAAGGCGTTTGTGCCCTGTATAAATATTGACCAATCAATCCGCTATCCGGTTATGGGTGGGTTTTTACAGAAACGCGGCGGCACCGCACGACATGACGCCGTGGCATGGGGATATGCGCGCGCGGCAGATGATCTGGGGGTTGATATCATCCAGAAATGCGAAGTTACCGGATTACGCCGACAGGGGCGCAAGATTGTTGGCATCGAAACAACGCGCGGCTATATCAAAACTGGCAAGGTTGGCTGTGTTGTTGCTGGCCATTCAAGTGTTGTGGCCGAAATGGCCGGTATCCGTCTGCCCTTGGCAAGCCGTCCTTTGCAAGCATTAGTATCCGAGCCAATCAAGCCGATACTCGATACCGTGATCATGTCAAACGCAGTGCATATGTATATCAGTCAGTCTGATAAAGGCGAAATGGTGCTAGGTGCGGGTGTCGATAAATATAATTCCTATGCCCAGCGTGGATCATTTCCCGTGCCTGAGCATATGCTGGCCGCCGCTGTTGAATTGTTTCCAGTGTTGTCGCGTCTGCGCATGCTGCGGCATTGGGGTGGCATCGTTGATACCTGCCCTGATGCGTCGCCGATCATTTCAAAGACCGATATTGACGGGCTTTATTTCGATTGTGGCTGGGGTACTGGCGGCTTTAAAGCCACACCAGGATCAGGTCATGTTTTTGCCGATCTGATTGCTAATGACCGTCCTAACAAAATTGCCGCCCCCTATTCGCTTGACCGCTTCCAGACCGGATTGCTGATTGACGAACATGGCGCTGCTGGCGTGGCGCATTAGGGAATAGGAAACCAACGATGCTGATTATTGATTGTCCCCATTGCGGCCCCCGCGAAGAAGCCGAATTTGCCTGTGGCGGTGAAGCGCATATTGCCCGCCCCTTGGCCGAGAATAATATCACCGATGCTGAATTCGCTGATTATCTGTTTCTGCGTGATAATCCCAAGGGCTTATTTCTGGAACGCTGGCGCCATACCGCCGGATGCCGACGCTGGTTCAATGTTGCACGCGATACGGTAACCCACGAGATCGTCGAAATCTATCCCATGGGGGCTTTACCCAAAAGCAAACCTGCGGCTAGTGCCTTTAAAAAAAGCTGGCGGCGGCAAAGCCCAGCCGAAAAAGCGGCATCGCCAAAGACTACATCGGCAAAGACTGGCTCGGCAAAGGCATCAGCTAGTAAAGGGAGAATTCGGTAATGGCATTTGGAAAGTCAAAATCCCCTGCAAAGCAAACATGCCGGGTTGCCACTATGGGACGTGTCAACCGCGCCAAACCGATCAGCTTTACCTTTGATGGCAGAATTTATCAGGGTTATGAAGGCGACACGCTTGCTTCGGCCTTGCTGGCGAATAATGTGCATCTTGTTGGGCGTTCGTTCAAATATCACCGTCCACGTGGTATTCTGTCGGCTGGATCGGAAGAACCAAACGCGCTAATCCGGCTTGGCAAAGGCGCTTATGCCGAACCAAACCTGCGCGCGACGCAAATTGAACTATTTGACGGGCTATATGCCGAAAGCCAAAACCGCTTTCCATCATTGGATATTGACGTTGGCGCGGTGAACTCGCTGCTTGGCCGGTTTTTTCCGGCTGGATTTTATTATAAGACCTTCATGTGGCCTGCTTCATTATGGATGACCTATGAGCATGTGATCCGCAATGCAGCTGGCCTTGGCAAGGTTGCCGATGACCATAATGACCCTGATCGCTATGAAAAAACCAACGCCCATTGCGATGTGTTGATCGCCGGTGGTGGCGCTAGCGGCCTGATGGCAGCATTGCAAGCCGGACGCAGTGGTGCCCGTGTTATTCTGGCCGATGAACAGAATGAATTTGGCGGTTGGCTGCTCAGCGAGAATGATGTTGAAATTGATGGCGATTCTGCCAGCACATGGATTGCCAAGACAGTGGCCACATTAGCCACCATGCCCGAAGTGACTTTATTGCCGCGGACAACCGTTTTTGGCTATATGGACAGTAACTATCTGACGCTGAATGAACGTGTGACCGATCATCTGGAAGAACGGCCAGCGCATTTGCCGCGCCAGCGGCTGTGGAAAGTACGCGCCAAGCAGGTGGTCCTGGCGCAAGGTGCCCATGAGCGTCCATTGGTCTTTAGCGGCAACGATTTGCCAGGCGTGATGATGGCCGGTGCTGTGCGTAGCTATATCAACCGTTACGGTGTTGTGCCGGGGAACCGCACGGCTGTCTTTACCAATAATGACGATGCCTATAGAACCGCGCTGGCACTGCATGAAGCGGGTGCCTATGTGACCATAGTCGATCTGCGGACTGATCCACGTAGTGCCTTGATAACTGCGGTAAAGCGTGCTGGCATTGATGTGCTGACAGGACATGCCGTAACAATCGCACATGGCGGCAAACGGATCGCCCGTATTGAGGTGGCACCGGTCAATAAAGATGCCACCCAAGTGGTTGGCGATCAGCTTCATTTTGATGTTGATCTGCTGGCGATATCGGGGGGATTGTCGCCTGCTGTGCATCTGCATTCGCAAGCACGAGGCAAATTGCAATGGGACGACACCAAGCTGTGCTTCAAGCCATCAAGCGTACATGAAGCCTGTTTCAATGCCGGTGCCTGTAATGGTAGCTTTGATCTGGCCATCGCGATGAAAGACGGCATGCGAAGCGGCACCAAAGCGGCCATTGCCGCTGGTTACAAATGTAAAGACGCCGATATGCCAGATGTTGAAACATTCAAACAAAGCTGGCGTCCATTGCCAGCCTGGAAAATCACTAATGGCAGTGACGCTGGCAAAGGCCCTAAAGCCTTTGTCGATTTTCAGAATGACGTCACCGCGACCGATATTGGCATTGCCGCGCGTGAAGGCTATCAGTCAGTCGAGCATCTAAAGCGTTATACCACAATGGGTATGGGCACCGATCAAGGCAAAACATCAAATATAAATGCGCTGGCGATTCTGGCCGATGCATTGGGAAGTGAAATTCCCGAAGTCGGCACCACAACCTTCAGAATGCCCTATACGCCAACGAATATAGGTGCCATTGCTGGCCGCGATATTGGCGCACTATTTGATCCGGTCAGATTGACCCGAATGGATGATTGGCACCGCAAAGCCGGTGCCAGATTCGAACATGTCGGGCAATGGATGCGAGCATGGTATTATCCGCAAGACGGTGAAAGCATGTCTGACGCGGTCAACCGCGAAGTACGCGCCGCCCGCGTGAGTGCCGGCATCCTCGATGCGTCAACGCTTGGCAAGATTGATATCCAAGGTAAAGACGCTGCCGAATTTCTAAACCGTATCTATACCAATGGCTGGTCAAAGCTGGCGATTGGTAAATGCCGCTATGGGCTTATGCTTAAGGATGATGGCATGGTCATGGATGATGGTGTGACCACGCGGCTTGGCGAGAACCATTTTCATATGACCACGACAACCGGCGGTGCAGCTGGCGTTCTGGACTGGATGGAAGAATGGCTGCAAACAGAATGGCCAGAATTGGATGTGTATCTGACCTCAGTCACCGAACAATGGGCCGTGGCAACATTGTCAGGGCCAAAGGCGGCTAACATTCTCAAAGATGCGCAGATCGATATTGACCTGTCAGCAAACAACTTCCCATTTATGTCGATGCAGGATTGTCACATTGGTGGCATTCCGGCGCGAATTTTCCGTATTTCCTTTACCGGTGAATTATCCTTTGAAATCAATGTTCATGCCCGCCATGGTCTGGCGCTATGGACGCATCTGATGAAGGCTGGTAAAGCCCATGATATAACCCCCTATGGCACCGAAGCCATGCATGTGCTACGTGCCGAAAAGGGTTTTATCATTGTCGGACAGGAAACCGACGGGTCGGTAACACCAACCGATCTGAATATGGACTGGATCGTTTCCAAGCAGAAACCCGACTTTATCGGCAAGCGTGCCTTGGCTCGCCAGTCAATGGCACTGGAAAACCGCAAACAGCTGGTTGGATTGCAAACCAAGGATCCAAAACGGGTGATCCCCGAAGGTGCGCATGTCGTAGTCGATCCCGATCAACCTATGCCTATGGAGATGCTCGGACAGGTTACATCGTCTTACTTTTCGCCAAATGTAAACCGCTCGATCGCTATGGCAATGCTGAAAGGCGGCCATAATATGATGGGACAGACGGTCTTTCTGCCTATGCTGGATGGAGACGTTATCGAGGCCGAAATAACCGATACTGTGTTTTTTGATCCGAAAGGAGAGCGCATCGATGGCTAATAATGCTATGCAAATTCCCGGACGCACACCCATGTCTGGACGAGATAACATAACGATACCTAACCCCGAAGGTGGTAAAATTGGGCTACAGATGCGTGAGTTAAAGCATCTTGGTAAATTGAATTTGCGCGGTGGCAAGGGGATCAATCCCATTGTCAATATGGCGACTGGTTGCAATCTGCCACGAAAAGCCAATAGCTTTGTATCGGCTGGCGAACGCCATGTTGTTTGGTTGGGGCCAGATGAATTCCTGATCTTGTGCGAAGCCGGTAAGGAACATGATTTGCACGGCATCATTGCATCGGAAATCAAGAACGGCCAGCGCGCCGCTATCACCAATGTCACAGATAGCCTTTGTGCATTTCGCCTATCCGGGCCTGCCTTATTAAAGGTGCTGGCCAAAGGCTGTGCGCTTGATCTGCATCCAAGCCAGTTCACACCAAGTCAATCCGCACAAACCATGCTGTCTCATGCCGCGATCACATTGCTGGCGATGCCGGATGACAGCATGACAATTATATGCCGGACGAGCTTTGCCGCCTATCTGCTTGACTGGATGGCAGATGCGTCGCTGGAATATGGATTTAATTTCAAAGCCTAGATAAATGCCCTAAAAATCGCTGTCTGGCAGGTCTTCCATACGGGTAGCGATATAAGCGCGCAATTCTTCATCCTTGGCGGGATCAAGCGGCGGGGCTTCATAGGTTTCCAGCATCTCGGCAACACGTTTGCGCGCGCGTTCGTTGCTTTCGGCCGCGCCGTCGGCAGACCATTGCTCATAGGTGGTGTTGTCGGCCAACTCGGAACGCCAGAAGGCAGTTTCAAAATTAGCCTGTGTATGGCTAGATCCAAGAAAATGCTGACCAGGGCCCGTTTCGCGCAAAGCATCCATGGCCTGGCCATTTTCACTGACATCGATGGCACTTACAAGATCCTGCATCATGGTCAGCTGATCGGCATCAAGCAATAGCTTGGCATAATCAGCAACCAAACCACCTTCCATCCAGCCAGCCGCATGCAGGACAAAATTAACCCCACCCATGACGGTTGGAATAATCGTATGTGTTGATTCATAAGCCGCTTGTGCATCAGCTGTCTTTGATCCAGTCAAAGAGCCACCAGACCGAAATGGTACATTCAGCCGCCGTGCAAGCTTGGCACAGGCATAAAGAACCTTGGCTGGTTCCGGCGTGCCAAAGGTTGGCGCACCTGTTTGCATCGACATCGAACTGGCAAAGCTGCCAAAGATGACTGGCGCCCCCGGATTGACCGCTTGGGTAAAGGCAATACCACTCATCGCTTCGGCTAATGTCTGAGCCAATGTACCTGCAACTGATACCGGCGACATAGCCCCCGCCAGAATAAATGGCGCGGTAATCACCGCCTGATTATTACGCGCATAAACTTTGAGCGCGCCCAGCATCGTATCATCCCAGGTCATCGGCGAATTGGCATTGATCAGGCTGGTCACAACCGTATTTTCGGCGACAAAATCAGCCCCAAATAATATTTTCGACATCTCGACTGTATCAGTAGCCCGACTTGGCGCAGTGACTGACCCCATATAGGGCTTATCAGACAGGCTTTGATGCGCATAAATCATTTCCAAGTGACGCTTGGTGATCGGCAGATCAACCGGTTCGCAGACAGTGCCACCCGAATGATGAAATCCCGGATGCATATAAACCAGCTTCACGAAATTGCGGAAATCTTCCATCGTCGCATAACGACGCTCACCTTCGAGGTCGCGAACAAAGGGCGGGCCATAGACCGGCGCAAAGACCGTCTTATTACCGCCAATTTCAACCGAACGTTCGGGATTACGTGCATGTTGTGTAAAACTGGCTGGCGCGGTCGCACATAGCTGACGGGCAAGCCCACGGGGAAAGCGCACTCTCTCACCTTTGATGTCAGCACCAGCATTACGCAGAATATCAAGCGCTTCTGGATCGTCACGAAAATCGATGCCGATTTCTTCAAGGATGGTTTCGGCATTATATTCAATAATTTCAGTAGCTTCCTCACTAAGAATATCTACCGGATCGATCTCGCGCGTGATAAAGGGCGCCGATAAACCTGCAGCCCCTGCCGCCCGCATCTGACGCCGAGCATCACGACCACCGCCACGGCGGCTTTTTCTTTCACTAGGCTGTGTTTCAGACATTGTTTATCCTCGTCTTAACAGATTACCAATAACGTACTCTAGGCGCGCAATTTTTCATTATTCGGATCGTATGGAGATTCATCGATAACAGTCGCTTTCAGGCGTTGATCCAGCACATCAATGAGTAATTCAGTACCCACGACTGCCAAATCAGGTCGCACCATAGCAATCGCCAGTGATTTATCAAGGCGGAAGCCATAACCACCGCTTGTAGCGCGTCCAATAACGGTGCCATCGGGCGTCATAATCGGGTTATTGCCAATCGCATCGGCGTCGGTTGTGTCATGCACATGTAATGTAACTAGCGCATTGGCAAAACCATCAGCCTGCCAAGCGGCCAGATTTTTCTGGCCTTTGAAATCGCCTTTATTGAGATGAACAAAGCGCTGTAAACCACTTTCAAGTGCCGCATATTCAATCGACAATTCAGTGCCAACAAGACGGTATGACTTTTCCAGACGCATCGCATCCATCGCGCGAATACCAAACGGCTTGATGCCAAATTCAGCGCCAGCTTTCATGATCGCATCAAAGATATGATTTTGATATTCAATTGGATGATGCAATTCCCAACCAAGTTCGCCAACAAAATTCATCCGGAATGCCATTGCCGGTGCCAGCCCCACATCGATCATCCGAGCCGACAACCATGGAAACGCTTCGTTACTGAGGTCGGAACGGGTGATCTTGGCAAGAAGATCGCGTGATTTTGGCCCCGCAAGAACCAGAACACCAACCGCATTGGTAATATTTTCAAAGCGCACTGACCCATCGTCAGGCATATGCTTTTTTAGCCAGTCATGGTCAAGGCGCTGGTTTGCACCTGCCGAAACAAGATAGAAGCTGTCGGCACTTTCACGCTGGATGGTGAATTCAGAATGCACACCGCCACGGTCAGTGAGCGCATGGCACAAAGCAACACGACCAACTTTCTTGGGTAATTTATTGGCAATCATATAATCCAGAAAGGCTTCGGCACCAGGCCCAGAAACACGTGCCTTGGCAAAGGCACTCATATCAAGAACACCGACATTTTCAGCTACATTTCTGACTTCATTGCCGACATGCTCAAACCATTTTGAACGGCGGAATGACCAGTCATCAACAGCCTCGACACCTTCGGGCGCAAACCAGTTCGCACGTTCCCAGCCAAATTTCTGGCCAAATACCCCGCCAAGCGCCTTTAGCCGGTCATAGCATGGCGCGGTGCGTAATGGACGCCCCTCTTCACGCTCTTCATCCGGATAATGGGTGGTGAATACATTCGCATAGGCTTCTTCATTCTTGACCTTGAGGTAGGATTGCGTTGTGTAACTGCCATAGCGACGTGGATCAACGCCAAGCATATCGATGGTAGGCTCACCCTCGACAATCCATTCAGCAAGCTGCCAACCTGCCCCACCAGCAGCGGTAATACCAAAACTGTGACCTTCATTGAGCCAGTAATTCGGCACATCCCATGCTGGACCAATGATGGGGTTGCCATCAGGTGTATAGGCAATCGCGCCATTATAGACCTTTTTGACACCAAGCTCGCCAAAAATAGGCACTCGGTGCATTGCCCATTCAATATGCGGCTCAAGCCGTTCCAAATCTTCCTGAAACAGTTCATATTCGGAATCATCGCTTGGCCCATCGACGTAACAGGCTGGCGCATTTTTTTCATAGGGCCCCAGAATCAGACCACCAGCCTCTTCACGCATATACCATTGACCATCCGAGTCCCGCAGGACGCCCATCTCTGGCTCACCAGCGTCATGCCGTGCTTTGATGTCTGGATGCGCTTCGGTAACAATATATTGATGTTCAACCGGAATCACAGGGATATTCAGGCCAACCATCTGGCCTGTTTTGCGCGCAAAGTTGCCTGTTGCCGATACGATATGTTCGCAGGTGATCTCGCCTTTATCAGTGGTGACTTTCCATTCGCCGGAAGCTGTCCGCGAAATAGCCGTTACCGTTGTATTGCGGTAGATTTCTGCACCACGGTCACGGGCGCCACGCGCCAGCGCCTGAGTCAAATCGGCAGGCTGAATATAGCCATCTTCGGGATGACGAATCGCGCCAATCAGGCCTTCGGGATTACATAATGGCCAATATTTGACAATGTCTTCCGGGGTCAGAAAATCAACATCGATACCGATTGTGCTGGCAACACCCGCATATTGACGATATTCGTCCATCCGGTCACGCGTTGTGGCCAGACGAATATTCGACACTTTGCGGAAGCCAACATTCATGCCGGTTTCTTCCTGTAACTGCTGATAAAACGCGACAGAATATTTATGAATCTGACCAACTGAATAGGACATGTTGAAAAGTGGCAGCAAACCAGCTGCATGCCATGTCGATCCGGATGTTAGTTCCTTACGCTCAATCAGAGCGACATCAGTCCAGCCTTTTTTGGCCAGATGATAGAGCGTACTGACACCAACAACACCGCCACCAATTACAACAACACGAGCATGTGATTTCATGCCGTTCCTCCTAAAAACTGGTAAATCATTTATCAATACCGCCTGCAACGCGGTATCTAATATCATGTATGGATGTTATGCATAGGCTGGATGAAAAGCATTTTTCATCCGACAGAATTTACCCAAATTTAGGCTAAAATCGACAAAACCGATACCTAGTCACACAATCAGGCTATAAAGCTTGTGATGTGGTATCTGTCGCTATCTTACGCGCGTTTCAGCTGGCTATGGATTTAGGCGCTGAATATCCCAACCAGCTTTGCCATCGTTGGTGAATTTGAAACGGTCATGCAGACGATGTTCGCCATCCGCCCAAAATTCGATTTCCTGTGGATCAATCGAAAACCCACCCCAATGTGGCGGCCGCGTCACCATGTCCGGAAAACGGTCTTCAACAGCGCGCACCTGGGCGGCAAGATCATCACGACTGGCAAGTGGGCGTGACTGGGCTGAAGCCCAAGCACCAATCTGGCTACCCCGCCCACGAGATGCAAAATAGGCATCCGACTGTGCTGGATCAGCCTTGGAAACAGGGCCGACCACACGTACCTGACGCCGCAGGCTTTTCCAATGGATGCAAAAGGCAGCCTTGCCGGTTGCCAGCAATTCATCGGCCTTACGGCTTTCGTAATTTGTATAAATCACAAAACCGGCAGGTGACCATTCCTTGAGCAGCACCATCCGCACCGACGGCATGCCATCAGCATCAACCGAGGCCAGCGCAACGGCATCTGGGTCGTTGATTTCGGCCTTTACCGCCTCGTCAAACCACGTTTGAAACAAACCAAACGGATCAGTTCCTGCGAGAATTTCCATCTTTATGCACTCCTTAAAAGGGTATTTGAAGCCAAAGCTGACCTAATTTTTTAAATGGTATGTTAGCGTCATGACAACAATAGGTGCGACGCATTGCCACCTGACACATATCATGGTCATCAATTATTTATTATATTATTTGCCAAAACATATAATTGCCATATTTTAATATCATACATATCTATAATAGATCGATATGGGCTAACAGATCAGGATCGTAAAATGTTGAAGCTTGTAACACAAAAACGTCGCTATAATGTCTTGTTCATGCCGGCTGTTTTTTCTCTTTTGGTGGCTGGTTCACTTGTTGCACCGACAGCATCCGCCGAGACACGGATTGAAACCGCCATCGGCACGGTGATACAATCGGATTCACTCACCACAAGTTACATAAGAGAAACACCAACCGACCAACGCACTTGCCGTAATGAAAATGTGCCTATCTATGGTGAAGCGCAGGGGGAAAGCTCGGATCTGGGCGCCATGATTATTGGCGGCCTGATCGGATCAGCCGTCGGTAATAAAATGTCGGATAATAATGGTGCTGGCGCTGCCGGTACCGTTGCTGGTGCTTTACTTGGTCGAGAACATGCCAAAAAGAACAATAAAGGGCAAAAGATTGTTGGCTATAACCAACAGGAAGTTTGTTCAGTGCAAACCGTGATGATCAAGGAAAATATCGAAAAAGTAACCGGTTATCGCAACACAATCGAAGTGGACGGACGAATTATTACACTTGAAACAAGCGCACCTTTGTCAACCGGATCACGCGTCGAAATTCGTAAAAGCATCGCCTATTCTATTCGCTAGATATTTGCTTTGCTAGGCAATATGCGGTAACGCACGCCGGAATTATAATGAAAAAATATAATAAATAGTTAAGGGTGGAAACTTTGTTTCTGCCCTTTATTTGTTTTTAAACAGACATTCTGGCGCACCGAAAGCGCATAGCATAGGGATGTTTTTCTAGCCTTGCTATTGCGCTTGTTTCACAAGGCTTTACAATAGCGGTTTAACCCAAAAGATGCTATGAACTGGCACAAATCTTTATAAAGGCACTAGGGACACCTGGGCCGCACGAATTTTAGTCAGAGGGATAAGGGTAATGGACAATCAAACCACAACAGGTTTCATGCAGGGAAAACGTGGCCTGATTATGGGCGTGGCTAATGAACGTTCCATCGCATGGGGAATTGCCGCCAAGCTGGCCGAACAAGGCGCAGAACTTGCCTTCACTTTTCAGGGTGAAGCCTTACAAAAGCGTGTAGTACCGTTAGCCGCCTCGGTTGGCAGTGATATTGTTCTGCCATGTGATGTTACCGATGAAGCCAGTATGGACGCGCTATTCGCGACATTGGCCGATAAATGGGGCAAGCTTGATTTTGTGCTACATGCGATTGCCTATTCGGATAAGGAAGAGCTGAAAGGTGGCTATGTTGATACCAGCCGCGATAATTTCAGCCGGACGATGGATATTTCGGTCTATTCCTTTACCGACGTTGCGCGCCGCGCTACCGCTATGATGAATGAAGGTGGATCATTGTTGACGCTGACCTATTATGGTGCCGAACGCGTGATGCCACATTATAATGTCATGGGTGTTGCCAAAGCTGCGCTGGAAGCATCAATCCGCTATCTGGCTGTTGATCTGGGCGGACGCAATATCCGCGTCAATGGCCTCTCTGCCGGCCCGATGAAAACGCTGGCCGCATCCGGTATTGGCGATTTCCGCTATATTCTGAAATGGAATGAATATAATTCACCATTGAAACGCAATGTAACGCTTGATGATGTTGGTGGTGCCGGTGCCTATCTGTTGTCAGACTTGTCGTCTGGCGTGACCGGTGAAACGCATCATGTCGATTGCGGCTATCACGTCGTCGGCATGAAGGCGGTAGACGCGCCTGACATTTCTGTAGTGTGACATGAGCGATAACAGCTTCGGCAAACTTTTTAATTTTACTAGCTTTGGCGAAAGCCATGGCCCTGCTATTGGTTGCGTGGTCGATGGCGTGCCGCCGAATCTGACATTGTCTGAGGCTGACATACAGCCCTATCTTGACCGGCGCAAACCAGGGCAAAACCGCTTTGTCACTCAGCGCAAGGAAGATGATACAGTTGAAATTCTGTCAGGCGTTTTTGAAGGCAAGACAACCGGCACGCCAATCGGGCTTTTGATCCGAAACAAGGATCAGCGGTCAAAGGATTATGGCGATATCGCCACCCAATTCCGCCCAGGCCATGCTGATTACACCTATCAGGCGAAATACGGTATCCGTGATTATCGCGGCGGCGGCAGATCATCGGCACGCGAGACCGCCGTCCGGGTGGCCGCAGGTGCGATTGCCAATATATTTCTGCAACAAGCTCTAGGCGCTGATTTTGGTGTCCGAGGCGGCGTTGTGCAGATTGGCCCGCATAAAATTGACCGCGGAAATCTGGACTGGGATGAATGCAATAATAACCCATTTTTCTGTCCCGATGCCACAGCAGCTGTTGCATGGGAAAGCTATCTCGATGATGTTCGCAAAGCTGGTTCATCAGCAGGGGCGATTCTGGAAATTGTCGCTGATGGCATTCCAGCCGGATTAGGACAGCCAGTCTATGGCAAGCTTGATACCGAGATTGCCGCGGCAATGATGAGTATTAATGCGGTCAAAGGTGTTGAAATTGGAAGTGGCTTTGATCTGGCCGCAATGGATGGCAGCCACGCTGGCGATGAAATGCATATGGAAGATGGCAACCCAGCTTTTGACAGCAATCACGCTGGTGGCATATTGGGGGGCATTTCGTCAGGTGCGCAAATCGTTGCACGCGTGGCGATCAAACCAACATCATCGATACTAACACCCCGCAAATCCGTCGATAAAGATGGCAAGGATGTTGAAATCATAACCAAGGGTCGGCACGACCCCTGTGTAGGCATTCGCGGTGTGCCTGTTGCCGAAGCGATGATGACGTTGGTGCTGGCCGATATGTTAATGCGCCACCATGCCCAATGCGCGATACTGCCGCGCTAAGCCGGTTTTTGCGCCGCTATCAGAAATTCCTTATTCCCGTCAGGCCCGTCTATTGGTGAATCTGTAACACCAATCAGTCGCCAGCCCATATCGTCACAAAGCCACGCTTTAACTTCGGTAACAACTTTGTCATGCAAGACGCTGTCTCGTACGATGCCGCCTTTACCAACCAGCCCCTTACCAACTTCAAATTGTGGTTTGATCAGCGCGATCAACACGGCATCGGGGGCAGCTAGTGCCATTGCCGCAGGCAAGACCTTGGTCAGCGAAATGAATGACGCATCACAGGTGATAATATCAGGTGCGAAAGGCATATCAGTAGCAGTCAGATGGCGGGCATTGGTTGCATCCATCACTGTGACACGGGGATCGCGGACTAGCGTCTCATGAAGTTGGGCACTGCCAACATCAAGCGCGACAACATGCGCCGCCCCATGCGCCAGCATGACCTCGGTAAAACCGCCTGTGCTGGCACCAATATCGAGTGCCAGTTTATCCGCCAGCGAAATACCGGTAAAATGATCAAGCGCGCCGACAAGTTTCAACCCTGCACGGCTGACCCATTTTATACCTGCCGAACGCACGTCAAAGACGCAATCAGGCGACAGAAGCTTGGCCGCTTTGCTAACCAAAAACCCGTCGGCAAAGACACCGCCTTCGTCAATCAGACTCTGGGCGCGCTCACGCGAAGTGGCATGGCCAGCCTCAACCAACAGCGCATCAGCACGGCGTTTTGACGATTTCTGCTGGATGGGGCGGTTGGCCGCATAACGTTTAGACTTGGCTTTGGACACAAAACAAACTGTAACAATAAAGGTAAACAAACATGGCTGAGACAGCCAAAAATCTAAATCAAAAAAGGCCTTTTACAGCGTGCTAGCTTTGCCCGAAGCTGACGTGCTGGACAAAGATGTTAGCATACGTTCGATACCTGCAGCATCTATGCCCGCAAGCGCGAGTTGGCCAGCCTGACTGTCATGTTCAATATAAATATCCGGCAAGGTCATAAGCCGCACCTTTAGCCCTGTATCAAGCAAGCCGTGATTGGTCAGATATGTCATCACATGCGCCGAAAAGCCACCCGGGCTGTTTTCTTCAACGATTACAAGCTGGCGGTAATTTGTTGCCAGATGCCCCAGCAAATCAGAATCAAGCGGCTTGGCAAAGCGGGCATCAGCGACCGCGACGTTCACCCCTTGTGCCGCCATTGAATCAGCTGCCGCCAGACAATCAGCCAGCCGCGTTCCCAATGATAAGATAGCAATATCGTCACCTTCACGAATCATCCGCCCTTTGCCAATTGGCAAAATTTCGGCTTTATCGGGTAATTCACAGCCGACACCCTCGCCACGCGGATAGCGCAACGCTGATGGCCCATCATCATAGGCAACCGAGGTTGCCACCATATGCGTCAATTCAGCCTCATCCGAAGGACACATGATCACCATATTCGGCAAACAGGACAGATAGGCTACATCATAAATACCTGCATGCGTTGCGCCATCAGCGCCAACAACACCCGCCCGATCAATCGCAAATCGCACCGGCAAATTTTGCAAACATACATCATGGATCAACTGATCGTAGCCACGTTGCAGAAAGGTTGAATAGAGTGCGCAAAAAGGCTTCATGCCTTCGCTTGCCATACCCGCGGCAAAGGTCACAGCATGTTGTTCGGCAATGCCAACATCAAAAACACGGCTAGGGAATTTTGCCTTGAGCTTATCAAGCCCGGTTCCTGACGGCATCGCCGCTGTTATCGCCACAATTTTGCTATCGGCTTCAGCCGCCTTAATAAGACTATTGGCAAAAACCGAGGTATAGTTCGGTACATTGCCAGCCGCCTTTTGCTGGGTACCGGTGATGATGTCAAATTTTGGAACCGCGTGATATTTTTCATGCGATTGGTCTTTAAAAGGATGCCCATGACCCTTTTCGGTGACTACATGCAATAAAACAGGCCCGTTTGTATGGGTATCACGCAGGTTTTTCAAAATCGGCAGCAGCTGGTGCACATCATGCCCGTCAAGCGGCCCAATATGCATAAAACCAAGCTGGCTAAAGACCGAATTGACGCCGATAAGATCGCGCGCAACATCTTTTGCACGGCGCGCTGTACGCTCTATTTCGGCTGGAAACTTGCTGGTCACTTCGCGGACAAGATCACGAATGGAATGGAATGGTTCCGATGTAATCAGGCGGGACAAATAACTGCTCATCGCGCCAACTGGCTGTGAAATCGACATATCATTATCATTCAAAATGACGATCAGGCGGCTATCGGACGCACCCGCATTATTCATCGCTTCATAGGCCATGCCTGCGCTCATCGCACCATCGCCAATAACCGCAATGACGTTGCGTGGTGTTGATTGCAAATCACTGGCAACAGCCATGCCGAGACCAGCGGAAATTGACGTTGATGAGTGCCCGGCTCCAAAGGGATCAAATTCAGATTCATCACGCTTGGTAAAACCCGATAAACCATCACGTTGTCGCAGGGTTTCGATACGATCACGACGATCAGTCAGAATTTTGTGTGGATAGGCCTGATGCCCGACATCCCAGATCAGGCGATCATCAGGCGTGTTAAATACATAATGCAAAGCAACAGTCAGTTCGACAACGCCAAGGCCAGCACCAAGATGTCCGCCTGTTTTGGCAACCGCGCGGATCGTTTCATGACGTAATTCAGCGGCTAGACGTTGAAGATCCGTTTCAGGAAGACGTCGCAAATCCTTGATGGCCGAAATCTTATCAAGCAAAGGTGTATTATTATTAACGGTCATCTATATCAGTCCATTCATGTCAGGCAGCTTACATGCTTGCATTACTATATTGGGTTGCCGCCAGATTTTGAAGGCTAGACTTTATTATCTTTACCGTATTTATGGCTGGAGTCAAATTTACGACATTTATCAGAACGTCAGATCCTAGGATCGGCGAGCAACAGCAAAGCCAGCCAAAGCCCGAAGATAGGCCGCAGCATCCTGCCATGGCGCCAATGCCATCTGCGCATTATCAATCAGGTTGGCAGCTTCGGTTTTGGCCTTTGCCACACCCATAAGCGTTACAAAGCTGGCTTTGCCTTTGATCGCATCTTGCCCCACCGGCTTGCCCAATCCATCAGAATCACCGTCATAATCAAGCAAATCATCGGCAATCTGAAACGCCAAACCCAGTTTATCAGCATAGGCCCCTATCGCGCTGGCCAAGGTTGATGATGCCCCCCCAACAAGCGCGCCGCAAGTAGCGGCACAAATAATGAGCGCCCCTGTTTTCATCATCTGCATCTGTTCTGTTTCGGCCAATGTCAGGGTGCGCGTTTCCGCCTGAAGATCAAGCATCTGCCCCCCCGCCATGCCCGCCAGACCAGAGGCGCGCGCAAGCGTTGTAACAAGCGCAACACGCACTGCTGGCTCAGGATGCGTCGCGTCATCTGCCAGAATCTCAAAAGCAAGTGTTTGCAAGGCATCACCAGCCAAAATCGCCGTAGCTTCATCAAAGGCTATATGACAGCTTGGCTTCCCGCGTCTTGTATCGGCATCATCCATGGCTGGTAAATCATCATGGATCAATGAATAAGCATGCAAACATTCAAGTGCCGCCGCCACGCGTAAAGCACGGCTATCTATATATGTGCTGGCAGCACTTTCAGTTGCTGCAAGCCGCGCCGCACCCAGCACAAGTCCAGCACGCATTCGTTTGCCACCATTCAGCACGGCATAACGCATGGCTTCGACAAGACGGGGCGCCTGCATGGACTGCGCATTAAAAATTATATCCAGCATATCGGCGCACTGATCCGCGTCAGTGGCAAGCTGCGCTGTAAAATCAGTCATGGAAAAGGTCACCCTTCGCCAGATGCGAACGGTGTCGTTTCGGTAGGCGCCGCGCCATCAGCAGGCAATTTAATCTGCTCTACCTTCATCCGCGCTTCTTCAAGGCGCGCCTGACAATGTGCTTTAAGCTGTGTGCCACGTTCAAAAGCCTTGATTGCATCATCAAGGGACACATCACCACGTTCCAGAGACGTCACAATCGTCTCTAACTCACGCAGTGCATCTTCAAAGCTTATGGTCTCAAAATTGTCGGTTTTAGTTTCGTTCTGGCTCATTCACCTACCCCTTGCTAGGATGGTATGTTACTCGCCAGCAAGGGTTGTGGCAATGGATTTGACCATTTCCGAAATGCGTTTTCGCACAAGTGGTTTTTCAATCGAATAATAGGTGCGCACTAGCTCCAATGTCTCACGACGTGCCATTGGATCCTTGATTTGTTGATCCGCCAGATCCAGAATTTCTCCGCCACGAGATACCCGCCGCGGTGAACTTTGCATTGTATTTTCTGTCATATCGTCAAAGAAATAATTAATCGGCACATCCAGAATCTGACCAATATCCCATAGACGTGACGCACTGATCCGGTTTGCGCCGCGCTCATATTTCTGAACTTGCTGAAAGGTTATGTTCAGTTCGGTGCCAAGTTGTTCCTGGCTCATGCCAAGCAAGGTTCGGCGCAAACGAACACGTTTGCCCACATGCATATCAACAGCGTTATTGTTCGTTATCCGAAAATTTCGTTCTGTGCGTTCTTCATCTAGTTTGGCCATAGACATAATCTCCTAGGATGATTTCGTTTACACCTGATGAATTAAATTTTTACTAACGGTTGTATTGGGCAGGTGCCAATGTTCAAAACTATTAAAGTTTATACTAATTTACTTTTCTGACTGCCTAGAAAATAGCCCTGTTAAATATAGGCGTCCAAGGCAGATAAAAGTGCCTGAGCAATACCCGACTCGAATGTCGAATGTCCGGCGTTATCAACAAGTTGCAACTTAGCCATTTTGCCCCAACGATGCGCCAAACTAGCGGCAGTCATCGGCGGGCAAATCACATCATGTCGTCCTTGTATTATATCGATTGGTAAATGATGCACAAGTTTGATGTGATTCATGATGTGACCATCAGGCATAAAACAGCCATTCATAAAGTAATGCGCCTCAAGCCGCGCCATGGTCAATGCCGATTTTCCACTGACATAACGTTGTTCGGCGCGCAAGGTCGAACAGGATGTTTCGTAGGATGACCAGCTATTGGCTGCCGGTTGATGAACCATGTTATCATCACTCATCAGACGATGATAATAATTCTCTAACAGGTTGTTACGTTCATTCTGCGGCAGAAAATTAACAAAACGAGCATGCGCTTCGGGGAAAAAACGTCCCATTTCGTAGAGAAACCAGTTCACTTCGGCGTCACTACCCAGAAAAATGCCCCGCAATATCAAACCTTGAACATGTTCCGGATAGGCGATGGCATAAGCCAATGCCAAGGTGCTGCCCCATGACCCACCAAACAATAGAAACTGATCAATGCCTAGCTGTTTACGCAGTGTTTCAATATCTTCAATTAAATGCAGGGTTGTATTATCGGCGGTTGCGCCCAGCGGGGTTGATCGGCCTGATCCACGCTGGTCAAACAGAACTGTCCGAAATTTATTTGGATTAAACAGCCGCCGGTGAACAGGCGAAATGCCTGCTCCTGGCCCCCCATGCAAAAACAGAACAGGAATGCCATCAGCATTACCACATTGTTCAAAATAGATTCGATGCTGTTGTTGTTCCAGCCAGCCTGTTTGAAAAGGCATAACCGGATCAAAAAGATCAATGTCCTGAATAAACGCGTTTGTCATCACTTGATATTGATCATTCTCACCATTTACATGCCTGAAAACAGGGTGGGATAATTCGCCCAAACCAAAGGACGTTAAGCGGCCTCAGCCATCATGTCTTCGAGCTTTAATGCCGCCGCATCTTGATCAATCTTTTCAATCGCAGCATATTCACGCGCCAGACGCTCTAGCGCAGCCTGATACATTTGCCGCTCGGAATAGGATTGTTCAGATTGGTTTGTACGCCGGTGTAAATCACGGACAACTTCGGCAATCGAAACCGGATCACCTGATTTGATTTTTGTTTCATATTCGGCCGCCCGGCGTGACCACATAGTCCGACGCACACGCGCTTTACCCTGTAACGTGGTGATGGCCTGATCCATTTGTTTGCTTGAGCTAAGCGTCCGTAGACCAAGTGTCTTGGCTTTTTCCATCGGCACGCGCAATGTCATGCGATCCTGTTCAAAGCGCACCACAAGCATTTCCAGTTCAATACCCGCAACTTCGCGTGTTTCAGTTCCAAGAATTCTGCCAACACCGTGGGTTGGATATACAACAAAATCGCCTTCTTCGAAGGCGGCGTCTGATTTACGTGCCATTTTGTTTCCCTAATGTCTGCTTCGAGACAATTGTAGCCATGAGCCACTATGTTATATCAATAATCAACAGCCATATGCTGTCTAGCGATGTGCAAACCAGCCCTTTGGTGCCAGTCAAACCAACATTGCTAAGACAACATTCAAATATGTAGCCGATAAATGCAGATCACATTATACACAAATCTGGCCCATATGACAATTGCATCTAAATGTGACCTAGACCACATCAATAGCTTATCGAAAAATCGATAAATTTGTTATTGATTCGACCGATGTCGTTATGACTGGCCCCTTTAAAAAAGCTAGTAAAATAGCTAGGTTTGGGTCAGCGGCTGATGCTAGCTACCTTTTCCGGGCGCTTTTGTGAAATATTTATCAAATTTACCCGTTTCGCTTTCGGCTGCTTTGGCATTTGGCAGTTCATCAATCTTTTGACCGATATTTGGCCAGATTTCAGACATGTCACGATTTAGATCAAGCCATTTTTCGGCTTCCGGCTCGCTATCAGGCAAGATAGCTTCGGGCGGGCATTCAGGCTCACAAACACCGCAATCGATACATTCATCTGGATGAATGACCAGCATATTTTCACCTTCATAAAAACAATCTACCGGACACACTTCGACGCAATCGGTATATTTGCAATTGATGCAGTTTTCATTGACGATATAGGTCATGTCAGACAATCCCATAGGCTGGCCCGAAGGCTGCAAACGCATTTTGATGTTTTTAGCAAGACATTAAAGATTTAGCCCAAATTAGATCAGGCTTCAAGACCCAGACGCGCACGGGCGCTTTTTGCCGCATGTGCAGAGGCGGCATCATCAATATACAGCAAACCTGCAAGCCGCCGCATGAGTTGGGCTTCGTAATCATGCAACACGCCATCAGCCAGCACTACCATCCAGATCATTTCCATAATAATGGCGCGTTCTTCGGCATCGGTATCATTGCGGATCTGACGGGTAATGCCGGAAATCTCGACACGATCATCATAGTCTTGACGTGCTGTCTCAATCATATCGTCAATGACATTAGGTGTCATCGATAGCTGGTGTTCAAGCGCGGTGGCAATCGCCGTACGCTCGGCATCGCCAAGTGTACCATCGGCCATTGCCGCTTCGATCAAAAGCCCAGCAACAGTTGTCGCCCATTCAGCATCGTCATTAGGTGTTTCGGCAACTTCATTATAGGTTTTTACCCAGCTTGTTAGTTTATTCAGCATCTATTCCTCGTCTGCCAGATGAATGGCTTTCAATTGATCGGTTTCGCGGCGCAGTCTTTTGGTGGGGCGGCCGCTGCCCCTTGTCCGGTCTTCAAAATCCCTTATGGTTTTGTCAACAGTCTTGGCAGTGACAACAGGCGGCGACAGATCATTATAAAGCGTTACCGCCTCGCTTGCTGGTCCACGGCGTTGTCCCAACGCCACAATCTCGATAACCCGCACATCATTCTGTTGCACAAAGGTCAATACCTGTCCCACTACCGCCGTGCGATGCGGCTTGGTCATGACTTCGCCATTCAAGCGTAATTTGCCCCTGGCAATAAGCTGTGTCGCCAAACTGCGGGTTTTGAAAAACCGCGCATACCAAAGCCATTTATCTAGCCGAAGGGCCTTTGTATCATCCGCCAATGGAGTGTCTTTCAATCAGCCATCAGTCCTTTAGTTTCAGATTTGCAAGCACCGCAAAGGGCGAATTTGGATCTGCCTGTTTTTCGGCAGGTCGCCGGTTTTGCGGTTGATTTCGGGATTGGTTTGGTGGCCGTTTTTTAGCCCCGCCTCTGTCTGATTTGCCGCGCCCCTGTTGTGCTTTTGCGTTCTTAGACTGCCCCGGTTTGCTGGCACCATCTGCTTTCGCAGCAGTATCTGTGCCATTCGGGGGCTGTTTGCCACGGCTAGATGCACGCTGAGGGCGGACTTTGCGTTTGCGTTCAAATAGCTGGATCGGCGGTTTTTCTGGATCTTCCGATGCTTCTTCACCCACAATGACACAACCAAGATCAAGCAACATGGCGCCCATCTGTTCACGCGTTGCCCCCGCCAGCGACAGCATATCTTCAGTCAGTTTAAAGCTGCCATCACGCGCGGCGGTTCGAACTAGCATTGCCACACGCTCAACCATATCAACCCGCATCACACGACCACCAAGCCGGCGATAGCCAACCGCCAGCCAGAAATTATCATCAACACCTTCTGGCGCATCAATGGCAACACGACCAGCTGGAGGCTCGATAGCAAAATCATTAATAGACAAAAACCCCTGATCCAGATTCCAGAGCAAAGCGCGTAAAGCGATAGGTGCCGGTTTCAGCATTTCAGGCATATACAGGCTTTCAACGCCAAAGCGGATACCTAGACGCGCCAAACGTGGCTTGTCAGCATCATGCATCGCCCGCGTCAAATGTCCGACTTCGGCTGTCGGTAGTGAACCCAAACGCTCGAACAGCATATAGGCAATGCCTCTGGCCGCACCAGTCAGACCTGCGGGCGCAGGCGGCGTTTTGGAAACTGTTTCCGAAACAGGTGCAGAAACTGGCGCAGATTCAGAAACTGGCGCTGGCGCAGAGTCTGATACGGTTTCTGCTTTCATATCCGGTTCAACTGAAGCCTCACCCGTTGAAGCCTCACCCGTTGAAGCCTCACCCGTTGAAACAGGGGACATTGCTTCAGATGAAGGCGGTGTTTCAATGAGCTTGTCTGTTGGCGTAGCGATTGTCATTGACGGCGCGGCGTCTGGCGTGGCCAGAATGGTCAATCGGCCAAGCACGGTGTCAATATGTGCACTGATAAAATCGG
>NZ_CBFHNB010000026.1:0-25539 GCF_965657105.1 Puniceispirillum sp. (SeqCode) | reverse complement strand
CAACAAGATACTTGATGCCATGGCAGGCTTGTGGTGTGTGAATGTCGGCTATGGACAGCAAAGCCTAGTGGATGCCGCCGCAGACCAAATGCGCACACTGCCCTATTATAATAATTTTTTCAAAACGACAAACCAGCCTGTTGCGGCCTTGTCGCAGCGGCTTGCCGAGATTACGCCGGATGGGTTGAATAATGTTTTTTATGCCAATTCGGGTTCTGAGGCGAATGATACGATCATCCGCATGGTACGGCATTTCTGGGCGCTGGAAGGCAAGCCAGCCAAACGCAAGATCATTGGTCGTACCTATGGTTATCATGGCAGTACAATTATGGCGGCAAGTATGGGCGGTATGGTGGATATGCACCGCCAAGCCGCCGATCAGCCCGATTTTGACCATATCCGTCCGCCTTATGCCTTTTTGTATCAAGGAAATAGTGATGAGGCTGAATTTGCGGCGCATTCAGCATCGCTACTGGAAGACAAGATTGCCGAAGTTGGTGCTGATAATGTTGCAGCCTTTATCGCCGAGCCGATACAGGGCGCGGGCGGCGTGATAATTCCACCGGCAGGTTATTTTGATCATATTCAGGCTATTTGTAAGCGGCATGATATTCTGTTTATCGCCGATGAGGTGATTACCGGATTTGGGCGCACGGGTCACTGGTTTGCCAGTCAGGCTATGGGGCTTGCGCCTGATATGATGACGTTGGCCAAGGGTCTGACATCGGGTTATGTGCCGATGTCAGCGGTCATGGTTGGTGATCGGGTTGCGCAGCGTCTGATCGCTGATGGTGGTGAATTCTATCACGGCTTTACATATTCTGGGCATCCGGTAGCATCGGCGGTGGCGCTGGCTAATCTTGATTTGATCGAAGAGCTTGGTCTGGTTAAGCGTGTTCACGATGAAACCGGGCCCTATCTGGCATCTGCTTTGGCGCGGTTTGCCGATCATCCGATTGTTGGTGAGGTACGCTCTTATGGCATGCTTGGCGCGATCGAACTTGTCAAAAGTAAAAATGGTCCTACGCTGTTTGAAGATGTTGGCAAGGCTGGTGCATTGTGCCGCGATCATGCGATTGCGCATGGCATGATGATGCGGGCTGTGCGTGACGGCATGATCATGTCACCGCCACTGACCTTTACCACCCAGGATATTGACAAGATGGTCGATATTGTCACCCTTGCACTGGATAAAACTGCTGCGGATCTGGGCATTACCTGATCCAGCATGGTTTGATATGAGATGCGGCAGACGAGATTAGATCGCAGGAGATCTTATGAGTTTTGACATGAAAAACTGGCTAAAAGAACAGTCAATCACCGAAGTTGAATGTCTGGTAAGTGATATTTCAGGTATTCCGCGCGGTAAAATCCTGCCAGTTCAGAAATTTATTTCGGCGCTTGAAACAGGCGGATTACGGCTGCCAGAATATGTATTTGGGCAGTCAGTGACAGGTGAATATCATGACAGTGAAGTGCTGAATGAAATTGGCAGTGATGTCATTTTGATACCTGATCAGTCAACCTGTCGGCTTGTCCCATGGTATAGTGAGCCTACAGCACAGGTGATCCATGATGCAACAAATACTGATGGAGATGAGGTTGCTTTTGCACCGCGTGCGGTGCTCAAGAACGTACTTGATCTGTTTGACAAAGCCGGTCTTGAGCCGGTCGTTGCACCTGAACTTGAATTTTTCCTTGTCGAACAAAGTGCTGATGCCAATAATCCGCTGGTGACCCCGACAGGGCGTTCGGGACGCGCCGAAAAAGCCAAGCAGGCCTATGGCATCGATGCGGTGAATGAATTTGATCCGCTTTTTGAAGAAATATACGATCATTGTGAAGCGCAGGGGCTTGATGTTGATACATTGAGTCATGAATCCGGTGCCGCACAAATGGAAATAAATTTCAATCATGGCAACGCATTGGAGTTGGCAGATCAGGCGTTTCTATTTAAACGCACAGTACGTCAGACCGCGCTGAACCACAAGGTTCATGCGACGTTCATGGCCAAGCCGATGCAGGATCAACCTGGCAGTTCGATGCATATCCACAGTTCGATCAAAAATAAGAAAACAGGCAAAAATATTTTTGTGAATGATGACGGGTCAGACAGTGATGCCTTTTATCACGCTTTGGCTGGCATGCAGCGTTACCTTGTTGGGGCGATGGCATTGATGGCGCCTTATGTAAATTCCTACAGGCGGCGAACGGGTGCCGAGGATTCACCGGCAAATCTGGCATGGGGCGTCGATAACCGTACTGTTGGTTTGCGCGTGCCTTTCGGTGGGCAATCAAGCCGGCGGATCGAAAACCGTATTCCGGGTGCCGATGCGAATCCGTATCTGGCGATTGCGGCGACGCTGGCCGCTATCTGGCTTGGATTGCAGGAAGAAAGGCGACCAACAAAGCCGCGTAATGTTAGTGCCGAAGGGCTAGAAACGCTGCCTAAGAATCTGGATGTTGCGCTCGACGTACTGGAAAAAGCCAAGGCACTACATCCGGTGCTTGGTGAAGAATTTGTCAAATTATTCGTTGAGGTCAAACGGGCTGAAGCTGATGAATTTCTTGAAGTCATAAGCCCGTGGGAACGTGAATATCTATTGCTGAATGTCTAGGGTTGAGGGCATCCTGGCCCTAACAGATATCTTAATGTCACATATTTAGGTAAGTGAGCCATGACCATGCAAACCAGATTGACAATTCGCCGCCCCGATGACTGGCATCTGCATCTGCGCGATGGTGATATGCTAAAGGCAGTGATCGCGGATACAACACGGCATTTTGGCCGTGCGATCATTATGCCCAATCTAGTGCCACCCGTGGTGACAGCAAAAGATGCGGCGGCCTATCGCGACCGTATTATGGCAGCTTGTCCACTTCACGCCGATTTTGCGCCCTTGATGACGTTATATCTGACGGAAACAACCAATGCTGATGATGTGGCACTTGCGGCCGAAGCTGGTCTTGTGCATGCGGTGAAATTATATCCTGCAGGTGCTACCACCAATTCGGCATCGGGCGTTCGTGATTTTGATAAGGTGATACCGGTGCTGGAACGCATGGCCGAGATTGGCCTGCCGCTATGTGTGCATGGTGAGGTGACCGATAAGGACGTTGATATATTTGATCGTGAAGCGGTCTTTATTGAGCGTGTGCTGATGCCGCTGCGTGCGCGGGTGCCAGCGTTGCGTGTCGTGCTTGAACATGTAACCACAAGCGATGGGGTCGATTATGTGACTGGCGGCGGTGACAATATTGCCGCCACAATCACGACGCATCATCTGTTCATCAACCGGAATGATATTCTGGTCGGTGGGATACGCCCGCATAATTATTGTCTGCCAGTGGCTAAGCGTGAATCGCACCGGCGCGCGCTTGTCAGTGCCGCTACGTCAGGCGCAGCCTCATTCTTTTTAGGAACAGATAGCGCACCGCATCTGGATGCGGCTAAATTATCGGCTTGTGGCTGTGCTGGGATCTATACCGCGCCAAATACGATGTCATGCCTTGCCCATATCTTTGAAAAGGCAGATGCGCTGGCGAATCTTGAGGCTTTCACCTCGCTGAATGGTCCGGCCTTTTACCGGCTTTCCCCTAATGACACAAAAATTAATCTGATACGCCGTGATGTTCCAGTGACCTATCCAGAAGCGCGCAAGACACCCGACGGTGATGTTACGATTTTTGATTGCGGGGTGCCGCTATATTGGGATGTTGAAACAACGGAATAGGTTATCATTAGCCTAGAGTTTGCTTTCTTTGATGCCATGATTTGGCCGCATTGATCTATCTGCCCGTGCTTCACGATGGGTGATATAGGCGGTTGATAAAAAGATCACGGCACCACCAATCCATGTCCATATATCGGGTACTTCGCTGAACATAAACCAGGCGATCATCGCTGCAAAAGGCAGTTTCACAAACTCGAGATGTTGCAAGCTGGTTATTTCGACAAGGCCACAAGCGCGGGTAAAACAGATATGCGCAATAGTTGCCGCCAAGGTCAGGCTAATCAAAAGCATCCAGCCATTCATATCAGGCCATTGCCAGACAAAGTAGGCAGGCACAAAGGATATAGGTGCCTGAATAACGACCATCCACAAAACTATGGCATTTACCGACTCGGTTTCGGTCATTTTCTTGACTAACAGGCTGGCACCAGCAACGCATAAAGCGCTGACAAGTGCCAGCATGGCACCAAGTGAAATTTCGCTAATGCCAGGTTGCAGAATAAGTAAAGTGCCAAAAAACCCAATAATAATCGCGATGATCCGCCGAATACGGATGACTTCGCCCAGAAACATAGCTGCCCCTAGCGTAATAAAAAGAGGACAGGTAAAATTAAGCGCTGTGGCTTCGGCAAGCGGAATTAATGTCACGGCGGTAAAGCCAGCAGCCATGCCAACAAAATTGATGATGCCCCGATATGCAAACAGGCTTGGGCGCACCATTTTAATGGTCTTGATGCCGGATCGCAAAATCAAAGGCAAAAGGATTATAGCCCCTAGGAAATTACGAAAAAACACCACTTCCATGACCGGAATCGTTTGTGCCGCCAAGCGGATAAACACCCCCATGACGGTGAAAAGCAACATGGCCACAAGCATCAGTAATGTTGCCTGCCATTTGGCCGATAGTCGGTTAAAGGCTTGCATCAAAGCCAGCTTTCAAAAAGGGTGCATTAATCGTGAATACGCTATCTTAATCCTAATTGTCACTTTGACAAAGCGATTAGCTATGGTGAAGATGAACAGGTTTTAATCTTATATGCGGAATGTGGTTTGGAACAGACATCGGTAATTGCCCCATTGCAATATATCGCCGCACGGGGAGCAGTGGCAGAATTTGTCGCGTCACAGGCAGGTGGGGCGGCGGCAACGCATCCTGGCGAATATAATATAGTCGAAGTCGAGATTGCGAATGGACGGGGTCAGAATTTTAGCATTGACCGTGAAGGGTTTCAGCTTGTTGCCCAGCCAAGCGCGGTCAGTGATTTTTATGACGATCTGTTGATTAGTGATATTTATGAGGCCGAAGTCAAAGATCTGGTGCAGTCAGTCACCGGCGCAGAGCAGGTTCATATTTTTGATCATACGCGTCGTGCGGCAACGGATAATGTGCGCAAGGCGGTTAAATCGCGCGAACCAGCATCAGTTATCCATAATGATTATACGGACTTTTCCGCGCCGCAACGGCTTCGTGATCTGCTGCCCGATCAGGCTGAAGACCGGCTCCAGAAACGGTTTGCAATCGTCAATGTCTGGCGGTCAATCGTTGGTACAGTTGAAACCTTTCCAATGGCCTTTTGCGATTCAACAAGCGTTGTGATTGACGATTTGGTGCCAATCAAAAGATTGTCGAATGACCGCATTGGTGAAATTCAATATGCCGTGCATAATCCCAATCATCGCTGGTTTTACTTTCCGGCGATGAAGATTGATGAGGCAGCGTTAATCAAAACCTATGACTCAGCAACTGATGGCAGGGCGCGCTTTACCATCCATAGCGCGTTTGATGATCCATCAGCGGCTGACGATGCCGCACCGCGCCAAAGTATTGAGACACGTTGTTTCGTGTTTTTTTGATCTTACATATGAAGAAGCATTGATGCGGATTTGTTTTGGGAAGAGTTACTATGGCGTCATCTATCATTATCCATTGGTTCCGGCAGGATTTACGGCTGGCTGATAACCCGTCTTTGGTGGCCGCGGCACAAGCTGGTGATGTGTTGCCGTTATTTATTCTCGATGATGAAAATGCAGGTGATCATAAAACAGGTGCCGCCGGACGAAGCTGGCTTCATCATGCGCTGATGGCGTTGAATGAATCTCTGGATGGTAAATTATGTGTGATGCAAGGCGATCCTGTCGATATCATCCCCAAACTTGTTGCCAAGGTCGGGGCATCGGGCGTGTTCTGGAACCGCTGTTATGAACCGTGGCGCATCGCCCGCGACAAGGTGTTAAAGACCGATCTGACTAATAATAATATCCAGGTTGAAAGTTTTAACGGGTCATTATTGTGGGAACCATGGACGGTTTTGAAAGGTGATGGCACGCCGTATCGTGTCTTTACACCTTTTTACCGGCGGGGATGCCTTCATGCAGCTCCTCCGCGGGTGCCATTGGGCAGGCCCGACACCATGCAATTGGTTGCTGATCCCGAGTCGTCACTGTCGATTGATGCGCTTAACTTGCTTCCGGATCATGACTGGGGCGCGAAAATGACTTCGCATTGGCAGATTGGTGAGGCAGCGGCAATGGACCGCCTGTATGATTTTGTCGAAGGGGGGCTCAATGGCTATAAGGAAGGCCGGAATTTTCCAGCGCGTCCCCATACGTCGCGGCTGTCGGCGCATCTGCATTGGGGAGAAATTTCGCCGAATATGGCTTGGTATGCGGCCATTGAAAAGCGCGATCAAGCTGGCTTTGACAATGATATAGATGTGTTCCTGTCCGAACTTGGCTGGCGCGAATTTTCGCATTCTCTATTATATCACTTTCCACATTTGCCAAGACAGAATCTGCAACCCAAATTTGATAGCTTTCCATGGCAAAGCGATGACAATGCTTTGCGTGCATGGCAACAAGGCAAAACTGGATATCCAATCATTGATGCTGGCATGCGCGAATTACGGGAAACAGGGTATATGCATAATCGCGTGCGGATGATTGTCGGGTCATTTCTGGTCAAAAATCTGCTATTGCATTGGCATTATGGCGAAGCATGGTTCTGGGATTGTCTGGTTGATGCCGATCTTGCCAATAACAGTGCTGGCTGGCAGTGGATTGCCGGATGTGGCGCTGATGCGGCGCCTTATTTCCGGGTTTTCAACCCGATCACGCAAGGCACTAAATTTGATGCTGATGGCAGTTATACCCGCAGGTTTGTGCCAGAGCTGGCCGCCTTGCCAAACAAATATCTGTTCAGTCCGTGGGACGCCCCCGCGCTTGAATTACAGGCTGCCGGTATAACGCTTGGTAAAGACTATCCAAACCCGATTGTTGATGTGAAGCAATCGCGTGAAGCGGCGCTGGCGGCATTTGCCACAACCCGGGTTGTGGCATGAAGGGGAGACATTCATCATGGTGACTGTGGCAGGTGCCCTTCGGCTAGTTCTGGCTGACCAGCTGACGCATGACCTTGCCAGCTTGCGTGATATCAATATCAATGATGATGTGGTGATGTTGTGCGAAGTGCAGGATGAAGTCACCTATGTCCGGCATCATAAGCGCAAGGTCGCATTCCTGTTTTCGGCGATGCGCCATTTTGCCGAAGAATTGCGCCAAAAGGGCATCACAGTTCATTATGTGACGCTTGATGATTCCGAAAATACAGGCAGTTTTACCAGTGAAGTTGGCCGGGCGATCACCATGTTCGCCCCGGATCGACTCATTCTCACCGAACCTGGTGAATATCGCGTGCGTGCGGCTATGGATGAATGGCGGCAGGTGCTGGATGTCGATGTCGAGATACGTGATGATGACCGGTTCTTATGCACGCATGATGAATTTAATGTCTGGGCTGAAGGCCGCAAACAACTGCGGATGGATTTTTTCTATCGGGAAATGCGGCGGCGTTTTGACATTCTAATGCAGGGTGATACCCCGATTGGCGATAAATGGAACTATGATGCCGATAACCGTGAATCACCCGATCTAACACAGCTGGTGCCAGCCCCCTATCGATGTCCGCCAGATGACATTACCAAAGATGTGCTGACGCTTGTGGCGGCGCGATGTGCGGATCATTTTGGCAGTCTGGAAGATTTCGATTTTGCCGTAACGCGAAAAGGCGCGCTTGAAGTGCTGGCAAAATTCATTGATGAACGCTTGCCTTTATTTGGCACATTTCAGGATGCGATGATTGAGGATGAGCCATGGATGTATCACAGCCATATCGGGTTTTACCTGAATGCGGGATTGCTGACACCGCTGGAAGTTATCAAAGCTGTGGAGCAGACTTATCATGATGGCACCGCCCCATTAAATGCGGTCGAAGGGTTCATTCGCCAAATTTTAGGATGGCGGGAATTTATACGGGGTATTTACTGGCTGAAAATGCCTGGTTATGCATCGCTGAATTACCTTGAAGCATCCCGACCTTTGCCAGCTTTATTCTGGACCGGGGACACGCGGATGAATTGTATGCGGCAATCGATTTCCCAGACCGAGCGTTATGCCTATGCGCATCATATCCAAAGGTTGATGGTGCTTGGAAATTTTGCCCTGCTGACGGGACTTGATCCGGTCATGGTCAATGAATGGTATCTTGTTGTTTATGCTGATGCTTATGAATGGGTGGAATTACCAAATGTATCGGGCATGGTTTTATTTGCCGATGGCGGCTATCTGGCCAGCAAACCCTATGCAGCAGGGGGTGCTTACATTAACCGGATGTCGAACTACTGTAAGAATTGTTCGTATAAGGTAACGGTCAAGTCAGGCAAGGAGGCCTGTCCGTTTAATTATCTATATTGGGATTTTCTAGAACGGAATCGTGAAAAACTAGGGCATAATGCACGTCTTGGTATGATGTATCGCAGTCTTGATAAGATGGCTGATGAAAAGATCGCACAAGTCAAAGCCGATGCGGTAGATTTCTTTGCCAATCTGGATAAGGGCGCCGTTTAGACGAGGAGAGGATAAAGACATGCGTAGACATAAAGCATCATTTTCAAGATTTATAGGTACAATGTTCCGATTGCTATGCACGCTTGGTGTAGCAGGTGCCGCCATGGTCGGTCTTTCATCATGTGCGCAAAAGAACGTTGCAGAGTTTGCCGATCGCCAGCCAGCATTAATATTAGAGCGGTTTTTTGATGGGCAAAGTATTGCCTATGGTATTTTTGAAGACCGTTTTGGTAATGTGCGTCGCCAATTTAGGGTTAATTTGAATGGCCGGATCGATGGCAATGTTCTGACCCTGGATGAAGATTTTCTATATGACGATGGCGAACGCGCAAACCGCATATGGACCATAGTCAACAATGGAAAGAATGCGGCTGGGCATTATCAATATCAAGGCACAGCCGATGATATAACGGGTACGGCAACGGGTGTCGTGGCTGGCAATACGCTGAATTGGTCATATGATGTGGTTCTGAATATGTCTGGTAACGATGTCGAGGTGCATTTTGACGATTGGATCTATAAACAGGATGAAGATGTTGCGATCAACCGCGCTTATATCAGTAAATATGGCATTGAAATCGGATCAGTCACGATTGTATTTTTACGTGGTCAGGCAGCAACAGCGGTTGGCCCGCTTGACCTTTCCAAATGGCCTGAATAGCCTTATGGGTATGTTCTACTCACTGGTTAGATTCGTCATTACCAGCTTATATCGGGTCATGCGTGGTGGTATGCTGATATTCATGATGGGGGTGGCTATGATGGCTACGATGGTTACGGCAGCGTTGGCCGAACCTATAGGTGCGCGTGTGCCTGATGCCAAGATTGTCGGCGAAGCCCGATACAAGGTGCTTCTGTTTAAAATTTATGATGCCACACTATATGCCCCGCAAGGACGCTATGATCCAGATGGCGTATTTGCGTTACGACTGCATTATCTTGTTGATGCTTCAAAAGCGCAAATTGTCAAACGCTCGCTGGTTGAAATGGAACGTCAGACGCAGGTTGATAAAGCACAGTTGCAAATCTGGAAAAAATTTCTGGACGCAAGTTTTCGTGATCTGAAGGACGGTGAAAGCGCGACAGCCATCCATAATCAGGATGGCAGCATCACCTTTTACCTGAATGATGTTGAGGGCGAAACGATCAATGATGCTGATTTTGCCGATGCCTTTATGAATATCTGGCTTTCTGACAAGGCGCGTGATCTGGATTTTAGCCGCACCTTGCGCGGTCTGGATAATCGATCATGAAGCTTGGCGCGTTTCTGTTTGAAGTGCTGCCTTTGCTTGGTTTTTTCATTGGATACAGTGTTTATGGATTATTTGCGGCGGCGATGATTTCAGTGGGGCTGGGGGCGCTGGTATTGCTTGTGGCTTGGTTACAAGAACGGCGTGTTGCCCGCTTCCCTCTTTTTTCCCTATTGCTATCGGCGGGCTTTACATGGGCGGCGATAGCGCTTGATGCTGACATTTTTATCAAGATGCAGCCGACCTTGTTCAATGGTCTGTTTGCGGTGGTTTTGCTGGGTGGTTTGATTATACGGCGCGCCATGATGCGCGAATTTTTCCAGCATCAATTTGCACTTGATGATGCAACATGGTTCACCCTCAGCCTTCGATGGGGTTTGTTTTTCCTTGGTCTTGCACTGGCCAATGAATATGTCTGGCGGGGTTTTGATGAGGCCGAATGGGTGTTCTATAAAACCTTTATTGCCGCGCCCGCCAGCGCGTTATTTATGCTGGCACAATTACCCATAACCTTAAGGGGCCTTGCCAGGGCACGCGAAGAAACTAGTAATTAATAGGCGATCCATCATAAGCAAAAAAGCCACCAGTATCGCTAGCATCCAGACCATCCATGACACGCCACAAACAATCAGCACTGTAAGCGGCGGTGAATAATTTATCGGCAGGGACATGTGCCTGAAACGGCTTTGACAAGGCCGTATCGACAGTGCCCGGATGCAAAGTCACAACACAGGCATGCGGGTTATAACGCGCCAATTCAATCGACATTGTGCGCAGGAGCTGATTTTGGGCAGCCTTGCTGGCACGATAGGCATACCACCCGCCCAGCCGATTATCCGAAATTGACCCGACGCGGGCAGATAGACTAGCGAAGATTGCTGGATGTTCGCCTTTGATAAGCGGCCATAATGCCTTGGCCAACAATACCGGCCCCATCGCATTAATTTGGTAAGCATATAGCATGGCAGCACTATCAAGGTCGGCGATCCGCTTTTCTGGACTGACGGCGGGATCGCGTAACACACCTGCCACCGAAATCACACGATCAAGCTGGTTGCTATGTGCGGCGACGATCATGCCAGCTTTGGTAATGCTGTCGGGATCAAGATAATCCATCGCTATCCAAGTGATGTTGGCAGAGGGCGGCAGTTCTTTGAAACCGTCACTGTCTTCGGGGTTGCGGGCAGTGAGGAACATGTGCCATTCATCGCCCTGCTGTGATGCGGAAGCATGTCTGGCAAAAGCCAGCCCGATACCGCGTCCAGCTCCTTGAATAAAAATCTTCATAAAACTCTTTTCTAACAATCAATGATAACCGATAGCATAAGCCAAACATTGCATTCTGGTAAAATACTTCCCATTTCATAGTTATGGGGGACATAACTGAAATGGGAATATTGTGCTTATGATCAAGTTTTTCAGACTATTTCTTTTCATTATGCTTGGCTATTTTGGCGCGCTGGCTTCAGCTAGCAGCACCGAAGTGGTTGCGCCAAACCCCGACATTGCACCGCAGGAAGTCGTCGATATACAGCTAACCGGATTACAGAATAATGATAATCCGGAACGTGATTTTGGTATTCGCCAGACATGGGCCTTTGCGCATCCGGAAAATCGGCGCATGACAGGGCCATATCCACGCTTTGCCCAGATGATCCGAAGCCCGTCATATATCGAGATGATTGACCATGCTAGCCATTCTATTTCGCTGGCCAAGCAAGGTGAGGGATGGCAGCAATTTGACGTGCTGATGGAAACCAAGGCTGGCAATGTACTGTTCTTTTCATGGGTAGTTGAAAAGGTAACTGAAGGTGCATGTCAGGGATGCTGGATGACCACCGCAGTATCAGCACCTAGCCCCGCGGGTCAGGGAAGCTAGTCACGATTATGTTGTTAACCTTGGGCTAGTCGGGCATCAATTTCAGCCCGGCTGGGCATGGAATTTGCGGCACCAGCGCGAGTGACTGAAATGCTAGCCGCTGCGCACCCGAATCTGACAGCATCAACAGGCGTCATGCCTTCGGCAAGGGCGGCGGCGAAACATCCATTAAACGAGTCACCAGCACCTGTGGTTTCAATCACTTTGCCTGACGACATGGCAGGCATATGTATAGTGGTGTCAGCGTCATGATAAAGTGCGCCATTTTCGCCAAGTGTGATAATGGCGGCACCGGCACCCGCTGCACGTAAAGCCTGCGCCGCTTGGGTTGCGCTGGCAACCGATGTGACTTTGATTCCGGTCAGGCCTTCGGCTTCGGTTTCATTGGGTGTTACAAAATCACATAAAGCCAGCATACCATCAGGAAGATCTGTGGCAGGTGCCGGATTGAGTAACGTTCGAACGCCTTTTTCCCGCGCCAGTTCCAGGCCATACATCGCTGCCCCAAGTGGCTGTTCAAGCTGGGTAATGAATATGTCAGCATTAGCTATCAAGTCTGCATTGCGGTCAATGTCGCTATTATCAATCTCGCCAGCAACGCCCGGGGCAACAATGATTGCATTATTACCGCTCTCAGCCTCGATGAAAATGCAGGCAGCGCCTGTATAACTGTTTTCATGTTGGGTGATTGCGGGTGTCACGCCAGTTTTTTGCCATATATCCAGTGCCATATCGGCAAATGTATCCGTACCTAGCCGCGTGATCATATGTGCATTGGCGCCAGCCTTTGCCGCGGCAACAGCCTGATTTGACCCTTTACCGCCAGGACTAAGATTGAAGTTTTCACCCAGAATTGTTTCGCCAATCAGGGGGATGCGTTTGGCACGATAAGCCGTATCGGCCACAAAAATACCAAGAATAACAATGGATGACATAATGGTTCCCCCGTAAATAGATGCCGCAAGATCGTCTTTTGAAGCTAGCCTGTCTGCGTGGGTGGCACAATCAATTAGCCAAAAAATTTACGTATTGCGACAGCCATCGCCAGACCTAGCGTGATATGGCTTTCAGCATCAAAATGAACGCCATCAATTGGTGATACGGCAATATGTGCACCAGTATCAAAATAGGGAACATCATGCTGTTTAGCCATATTGGCAATGGTGCCGGATAGGGCATGGGCATTATCAATGCTGTTTTCAAATATGTCGGCAAGACAGCCTGCCTGCATAACGGGCGGTGGACTCATCAGCAAGATATCAGGCGCGTGCTGGTTGATGCCCGAATCAGATGCCTTGATGATCTCGATAATTTTGCCAATTGCCAAAGCAATTTCAGCTGCATTCACACCGAAACGATGTTGCAGATCATTAGTACCCAGCATGATCACAATGACATCAAGCGGACGATGTGTTTCCAACAAGGCAGGTAACATACGGATGCCATTTTTATGCGCGCCGTTAATTGGATCATCATGCACCGTTGTTCGCCCAGGATGGCCTTCTTCGATCACTGTCCAATCCGGGGCTAGTCTTGTTTGCATAACGGCAGGCCAGCGCACATCGATGCCAAACCGGCCTTGTGATGATAGGCTCTCCATTGGCGGGGTGCCATGTGTATTGCTATCTCCAAAACAAAGCAATGAACGGGACATGATGGGGCACCTTTATGTCTATGTGATGTTATAACGTGTTGTGATGTTATACCGTGTAATGACTGACCTTAGCCATGCGCTGTCTCGCGTCAATTATCTAGCTTGGCTAGTGTCCCAATTGATAGCCGTTTGTCCATGCGCTTCGAGATATCTATTCGTGCGCGAAAAAGGACGGCTACCAAAAAAACCATTATAGGCTGAAAGCGGCGATGGATGTGCCGCGGTTAGTATAAGATGACGATTGGCATCAATCGCATGACCTTTTTCAGCGGCTTTGCGTCCCCAAAGGATAAAGACCAGATGTTCGCGGATATCAGCCAGCTGGCTAATGGCCGCATCGGTAAAGGTCTCCCAGCCCTTGCCGTGATGCGATCCCGCTTTGCCATCTTCGACCGTGAGGCAGTTATTCAGCAAAAGCACACCTTGCCGCGCCCAGCTTTCAAGATTGCCATGTAATGGTGCTGGACAGGCAATATCGGATACAAGCTCTTTGAATATATTACGCAATGATGGTGGTATTTTAACACCCTGCGGCACCGAAAAACTCAGCCCATGCGCTTGTCCTGGTCCGTGATAGGGATCCTGCCCAATAATGACGACTTTAACCGCATCAAAGGGTGTGAGGTCAAAAGCTGTGAAGACCGACTCAGTGGGCGGATATATGCTGATGCCTTTGGCACGCTCTTTATCCAAAAGTCGGAAAAGTTGCGTTATCTCTTTGCTGTTCATGACCGCGTCAAGATGATGATGCCAGCTTTGTTCAATATGCATACCCCCCCCTTGAAGCACGTCTATATAATGACGCTAAAATAGTATATTAACCAACTTAACGCAGAACAATGATATTAGTTATGAACAAATTTAAAGGGGGATACGCCATGAGAGGGGGGAGGTCTCTCATGGCTGATATGTATGTAATTGTTGCAGGCGTCAGAAAGAAGACAAGATTTGTGAAAATATAATTATAAAATATAGAAAAATAATATAGAGTTTATGCCATGAGCCAAATTGAAGAAATACGTGCCTTTGTAACGGTTGTAGAAACAGGAAGCCTTACGCAGGCAGCGGAACGCCTTGGTATTGCCGTTTCTGCTGTTAGTCGTCGCTTGAAAGATTTGGAGCTTCGTCTTGGAGCGCCATTGATCCAGCGTTCGACGCGCCGCATGTATCTTAACGAGACAGGCCAAAGATTTTTCAGCCGGTGCCGTACTATTCTTGACGAGTTGGAAGCAGCGCAGCAGGAAGTTCAGAATACAGAAGGTGTTTTGAGTGGTGTGTTGCGGCTTAATGCGCCTTTATCATTTGGCATAACGCATATCGCGCCGCTGATTACTGACTTCATGAAGGAAAATCCAGACGTGCGGGTTGATATTGATCTGTCAGATAAACGTATTGATCTGATCGCCGAGGGGTTTGATCTGGCGATACGAATCGGTGCTTTGCAGGATTCCAGCCTGATTGCCAAAAAAATATCAACCGCACGGCAGGTGCCCTGTGCATCGCCAGATTTTATTGCGAAACGTGGTCCGCTAGACAATCCAGAAGATCTCAATGATGTGCCTGGGCTAGTCTATGCGAATTCGCGAACACCATCGGATTGGGCTTATGTAACGCCTGAAGGTAAGGCAGGGACAGTGCATGTATCCCAGCGTCTGTCAGCCTCAAATGGAGATGTGTTGCGTAATGCGGCCATTGCCGGACTTGGCGTGGTTAATTTGCCGACATTTCTGCTTTTTGATGCCATTAATGATGGCACGCTGGTGCCGCTGATGGCCGACCATGACTGGTCCGAGCTTGATATTTTTGCCGTTTATCCAAAAACAACAATCTTGCCGCGCCGGACGCGCGCATTCGTTGATTTTATGGCCTGGCGTTTCGATAAAAACCCACATTGGAACCAGATCGGGCCAAAAGCCTAAAATTTGCTAGGCAGTGATGTTGACAAATCTGTCGCCAGAGGCCAAGTCTTCGGCCTATGTTAAAGCTTCAAAACCTGTTTTTTGCCATTGATGGCAAACCCCTGCTCGAAAATGCGTCAGCCACAATTCCGGCTGGCCATAAAGTGGGTATCGTTGGGCGCAATGGAACTGGCAAAACAAGCCTGTTCAGATTGATCAGAAATGAATGGGCGCTTGACTCAGGTGATATTGAATATCCAAGCTATTTTCGGGTTGGTGGCGTTGATCAGGAAGCCCCCGCGTCCAGCGTTAGCCTTCTTGACACGGTTTTGGCGGCTGATCTTGAGCGCGATGCTTTGCTGCGTGAAGCCGAAAGTGCAACGGATCCTATGCGGATTGCTGATATTCACATGCGCCTGACTGATATTGATGCGCATTCTGCCGAATCACGGGCGGCAACAATTCTGGCTGGCCTTGGATTTGATGGGCAAGCGCAGGCACGTCCCTGTGCCGAATTTTCAGGTGGCTGGCGAATGCGGGTTGCGCTTGGTGCGGTGCTGTTTTCACAACCTGATCTATTACTTCTTGATGAGCCGACAAACTATTTGGATCTGGAAGGTGCTGTATGGCTGGAAACATTTCTGGCTAAATATCGCAAAACCGTTTTGGTGATATCGCATGATCGTGGTCTGCTGAATCGATCAGTGACCGGTATTTTGCATTTAACCGACCGTAAATTGACATATTACGGTGGCAGCTATGACCAGTTTGATGCCGAACGTCGGTTGAAACTGGAACAACAGCAATCAATGAAGCGTAAACAGGACGCCCAGCGTGAGCATATCCAGAGCTTTGTTGACCGCTTCCGTTATAAAGCGTCCAAGGCTCGTCAGGCACAATCACGTCTGAAACAATTGGAAAAAATGCAGCCTATTGCCGCCTTGTCGGAAAGCGCCGTATCTGAATTCCAGTTTCCGTCACCAACGCCACTTCCACCGCCCCTTATGGTTATCGAAAATGCGTCAGTTGGCTATGATGGCAAAGCTGTATTGCGTAAAATTGATATCCGGCTTGATCAGGATGACCGCATTGCTTTGCTGGGCGCGAATGGTGAAGGCAAATCAACCTTGTCGAAATTAATCGCTGATCGGCTGGCACCGCTTGCTGGTGATATTCAGAAATCAGGCAAGTTACGTATAGGATTCTTCGCCCAGCATCAGTTGGATGAGCTGGTTCCGGGTGAAACACCGTTCCAGCATATGGCGCGGTTGCGTCCGGATGAATTGCCAACGAAATTGCGCGGCCGTCTTGGGGCGGCAGGGATTGGCGCTGACATTGTTGAAAATCCGGTTGAACGTCTGTCAGGTGGCCAGAAAGCCCGATTGTTGATGGCGATGGCAGCGATTGATGCGCCGCATATATTGATCCTTGATGAGCCAACCAACCATCTTGATATCGAAAGCCGTGAAGCGCTTATCCATGCGCTGAATGATTATAATGGTGCGGTCATTCTGGTGAGCCATGATCCACATCTGGTTGAAACTGTGGCTGACATTCTCTGGATTGTGCGCGATGGTGCGGTTGTGCCATTTGATGGGGATATGGATGATTATCGCAAATTGCTGTTGAAACAGCGATCGGGCAAAGGCAAAACGGTTGGGCGTGACGCGAATACTCTTCAAACGGCAGATATAGATAGCCCGCCCACAGCGCGGGTTTTGTCGGGTAAAGAAAAGCGGCAAAATACGGCGCAGGTGCGAAGCGCAATCACCAAAACCGAAAAGATTTTGGAAAAACTGACAAAACAGAAAGCTGATATTGAGCAGGAAATGGCAGCGCCCGGTTTCTTTGAGGCAACTAATCAAAGCCGGGCAGCAGATGCCGGTAAAAGGCTTGCTGATGTGGATGAGGCGATAGCGCGCGGCGAAGAAGAATGGCTTTCATTACAGGAATCGTTGGCCAGCGCTCTCAATACGTAAGCACGGGCAATCCTGTTGCCGCTTTTTGATTTAAATGTGTGGGCTTTGACCTCTGTTATTACCTGACCTTAGGCTTGCGTCTCTAACTTTGAGTCAGGTGGCTCTGCTGGCCACATAACAGAGGAGGATGAAATGCCAGCTCATCATAAAATTGACTATGTTGAATTTTCCACAAGTGACATTCCGGCAAGCAAAGCTTTTTTTGAATGTGTCTTTGGCTGGACATTTGAAGATTTTGGTGCCGAATATACCGCCTTTGCCAATGCCGGCATTGAAGGCGGTTTCTTTGCTAATAATGCCTATAGCCGCACCGCGCATGGTAGCGCGTTGATTGTGCTGTTTAGCAACGATCTGGAACAAAGCTATGCCGATATCGTGGCGGCAGGTGGCACCATTTCCAGACCGATTTTTACGTTTCCAGGTGGCCGCCGGTTTCATTTTTTTGAGCCGTCAGGCAATGAATTGGCCATCTGGTCGGACGTATCGCTTTAAAGGCCTGCGTCCGGCAAAGATAAGGGCTTTCGCCCGGTAAAAAAGTGGCGTTAGATAGCACCTTGTTTGTCTGGTGAGTGCCAGATGACTAGGTGGTGAAAGGCGCGAACATAAATGCAGTCAATGATCGATGTGATCCGTTTTGGTTTGCTATGTGCTATATGGCTGGTGGCTTTGATCCAGATTATTGCGGGTGAACAAGCCATAGCTTTGAGTGATGTTGGCGTTATAATGTTTGTAATTTTCGGTCTTTTGACAGTGCCGAAGATGCGGCGTGACAGTCTGATAATACTACTGTTATTGGGGTTTGTGGCATGGCTGTTACTCGATCATATCCCGACAAGTGATGAATGGTTTGAAGCAGGACGTAGAGTGCTCATTTTCGCCGCATTATTGCCAACGATGATTCTTGTCCGTGCGACCGCTGAAACGATGCCATCGGTTCACAAAACCCAACAAGCTCTGGCAACCTTGCCACCTGAAGCCTCATCAGGTGGCTTGCAAATGGCCGGACATGTATTTGGCGGCGTTATCAATACAGGTGCCTTTGCGATGTTATCGGCGGCCTTGCCGCCTAACAGTGATTTGCGGCGTCGGCGCATGGCTGCTGAGGCGGCGTTGCGAGGCATGGTGTCATCTTGTGTCTGGTCGCCCTTTTTTGTGGCCTTTGCCATCGGCCAGATATTTGTGCCAGTTGCGCAGTCATGGATTGCGATTGCGCTGGGCTTGGTCACGGCGATTATTTTTGCCTTGATAACGGTGCCGTTATTCAGCCAGCAATTCAGCTTTGCGCAACTGCGCATGTCGCTGGCATGTTTGCAACCTGTCAGTATGCGTTTGCTGGTTGTGTTGGTGACCGTTATCGTGGCAGCGGTAATGTTTAATCTGACGGCTTTATCAACTGTTGTGATTGTGATGCCATGTCTGGTGGCGATCCAATTTGTGCGACACCGGGCCAATATTCCCGCGATCATGAAACAAACGCGGCACGCGATGACGAATATTGGTGACGATATAATTATCATTACAGTGGCCATGGTTGTTGGGTTCTTCGCCACCCAGACTAATGTTTTGCAGATATTAGTCACATCCATTTATGTGGGGGTCATTCCGGGTTGGTTTGCCTTGATTGCAACGCCGACTTTGATGATGCTGGCATCGGTGGTGGGGGTGCATCCCGTTATAACAAGCACGGCGCTTTTAGCGATATTCAGTCGTGGTGGTGCCGATGTGCAACCTGCCTTGCTCATGCAATCACATCTGATTGGATGGGGCGCGGGAACAATGGCGTCAGTTGCATCTTTATCAGTGATTACTTGCGCTAGTTTGTATAATGTATCCTCGCGGGATTTGGTTCTGGGGTCAAATTTGCTAACAGCTTTTTGCTATGCTTTTGGTGGGGGAATTGTTTTGGCACTGGTCAATATGTTTCTGTAACTTATAAACTATGAAGACGTAAATGTTTCTGGCACGATGCCAGTGGTAAAGAGGAAGCCAAGCCATGATTTTTAGACAGCTTTTTGACAATGTGTCATCAACATATACTTACTTGATCGCCAGCCGCAAAGGCGGTGAAGCGTTATTGATTGATCCGGTACTCGAAAAAACCGAGCATTATCTGACATTGATGGAACAGCTGGATCTGAAGCTTGTTAAAGTTCTGGATACGCATGTTCACGCTGATCATATTACAGCGATGGGCGCTTTACGCGATCGGACAAGCTGCGTGACCGTGATGGGTGAACAATCGCCGGTTGATGTTGTGTCGATGCGCGTATCCGATGGTGACGCTGTAGATATCGAAGGGTTCAGTTTGACCGCGATGTATACCCCCGGTCATACAGATGACAGTTATTGCTTTCGAACCGATGATAGGATTTTCACTGGCGATACCTTGCTGATTCGCGGTACTGGCCGAACTGATTTCCAAAATGGTGATGCAGGACGGCAATATGACTCGCTATTTAATGGTGTGCTGAAACTGCCGGAAACGATGCTGGTCTATCCGGCGCATGATTATAAAGGTGATATGGTTTCAACGCTTGGCGAAGAGATTGCCTTTAACCCGCGTTTGCAGGTCAAGTCGCGTGAAGAATATATTGATGTGATGAATCAGCTTAACCTTCCCAATCCAAAAATGATGGATGTAGCGGTTCCCGAAAACATGAAAGTTGGTCTGAATTTAGAGCGTCAAAGACAGGTGCCTACGATTGAAGCCGGCGCATTGCTTGGCCGCGAGGTGGATAAGCTTATTCTTGTTGATCTGCGCGAGGATACTGAGCGCGCGCGGTTTGGCGTGATCCCTGATTCGATTCATGTTCCCTATGGCCAGCTTGAAATGCAACTTGCTACATTGGCGCAGACCGATGGCCGGCCTGTGGTCTTTTATTGTGCGGTTGGTGAACGCTCAGCGATGGCGACACGTCTTGCTCATGCCAATGGTATTGATCATTGCGCGCATGTGCCTGGTGGCTTTCAGGCATGGCAGTCGGTCGGCGGTGCTATCAAAGAGGTTTAAAGAATGTGGGCTGAGCACAGCAGAATAATATCGCATGAATATTGCCGTGTGCAGACGAACAGGAGCCGCCAATGAAAAAAAATATAGCCGTTATAGGTGGTGGTATTGTTGGCGTATGTTCGGCACTTGATTTGCAACAGGCCGGACATCACGTGACGCTTATAGACCGCAAGCAACCCGGTCGCGAGACCTCGTATGGGAATGCAGGCGTTCTGTCAGACTCGTCTGTGCTGGTCATGAATAATCCAGTGCTGTTACGCAAACTTCCGGGTTTGTTGCGTAATCAAAGTACGGGGTTGCGATACAATCCCTTATTTGTGCTGAAACGGTTACCTTGGGTTTTTAAATTTCTGTCCTATTGTACCAAATCGCACGCGAAGCACGCCGCCAAGGCTTTGCGTGCCTTGCAAGTGCTTTCACTTGGACATCATAAAGCATGGATAAATGAAGCAAATGTCACTCATTTACTTCGCTATGCGGGCTGGATGAAGCTGTTTCGAACCCAGAAAGGGTTTGATGGATTTGCAGCTGAAATAGAAGCGATGCAGGAAACGGGTGTAAAATTCACTATTTATGAGCGTGAACAGATACGACAACTGGAGCCCGGTTTAGAACCAATTTATGAAAAAGCCGTGTTGATGGATGAAACATGCGGCGTGTCCAGCCCTGCCGAATTGACTGATGCCTATATCGCAATGTTTATCGCCGCAGGTGGCATAGTGACAAAAGCCGATGTCACCGGTCTGGTGCCGCAGAATCCTGGATTTGAGGTGACACATAGCGATGGCACCTTGGCCTTTGAAGAGGTTGTTGTGGCGGCAGGACCATGGTCAGTTGATGTTGCAAAATGGCTTGGATATGATGTGCCTTTGGGTTGGGAACGCGGCTATCATATGCATCTTGAGCCTGGTGACGTGCCACAGCTTGGCCGCGCCGCGTATGATGTTGAGGGTGGATTTGCTATTGCGCCGATGCGCCAAGGTGTGCGGATTACCTCTGGCGTTGAATTTGAACATCGTGACGCCCCGCCAAATTATACACAGATCAGGAAGGCTGTCGCCGAAGCCCGCAAAATACATAAAATGAAGGGCGAGGTTGATGCCGAGCCATGGATGGGCCGTCGCCCCACATTGATCGACTCATTGCCAATTGTTGGACCAGCGCCGCGCCATAAAGGCCTATGGTTTAATTTTGGGCATCAGCATCTAGGGTTGTCGATGGCGCCCGGTTCGGCCAAATTGATTACATCGATGATTGATGGTGGAACGCCGCCGATTGATGCCAGCCCTTTTCGGGCTGATCGCTTTCCAGTTTAGCGTGGAGTCAACTATGGGTGTGGCAAAATCAGGACATGCCAGATCCGCCCCATTTGCGCACCAGCCCTGCATATCCAGCTATGATGTGATCATTATCGGGGGCGCGATGCTTGGCTCGTCAGTTGCCTGGTTTTTATCGCAAAATTCTGATTTTAACGGATCAGTGTTGGTCATCGAAATGGATGCAAGCTATTCGATGTGTTCTACCGCGCATACAAATAGCTGTATGCGCCAGCAATTTTCCACCGAACTCAATATCCAAATTTCGCAGTTTGGTGCTGATTTTGTGCGCAATTTCCGAAGCTATATGGGGGATGATCCAGACATACCCACATTAGCTTTTCAAACTTTTGGCTATATGTATTTGGCAGATAATGACGGTTTTGCTGATATTTTGCGTGCTAATCAGAAAATCCAACAGGCATGTGGTGCGGGCACCAAAATCATGTCCCCTGACGCGATTAGGGACGCTTACCCCTTTTATGAACTGGATGATATTATCCTTGGCAGTCATAACCTCGAAGATGAGGGCTATTTTGATGGTCATTCGCTTTTTGACTGGTGGAAACGCAAAGCGCGCAAGAATGGTGTCGAATATATTGAGAATGAAGTGATCGGCATTGATGTAACGAGTGGCAAGGTTACACATGTGACGCTGGCATCTGGAGAGCAAATCAGCGCGGGGTATATTGTCAATGCGTCCGGCCCCCGTGCCGTTTTGACAGCGCGGATGGCGGGGCTAGACCTGCCAGTGGAACCACGTCGGCGCTATAGCTTTATTTTTGATGCCGAAACACGCCTTGACCGTGATTTGCCGCTGACCATTGATCCATCCGGTGTGCATATGCGGTCGGACAGTGTTTATTATCTGGCTGGTTGTCCGCCCGACGATGACGCTGATATTGATTATGATGATTTTGAAATGGATCACGATATATGGATTGATAAAGCATGGCCGGCGATAGCCACGCGCGTACCAGCATTTGAAGCTGTTAAATTAATCAATAGCTGGGTTGGGCATTATGCTTATAACAAACTTGATCAGAATGCGATTATCGGCGCACATCCCGAACGTCCAAATTTCATGTTTATCAATGGCTTTTCCGGACATGGGTTACAGCAATCACCCGCGATGGGGCGGGCAATGTCCGAATTATTGACCTATGGTGAATATCGCACGCTTGATCTTAGCCCGCTTGGATATGAAAGGGTTATGCGGAATGAACCATTGCTGGAAAAGGCCGTTATTTAGGGTCGTGAACAGCATTAACCAATATCCAAAGTGCTGGCGGGATCATAGTCAAAGCGAATCAGGAAAGCTGATTTACTAAGCCCCTGAATTATATTGAATGTGAGTAGCCTTATCTTTTGTTGCAAAAATATTTCAGTAATTGATTTTTTATCAATGAGTCCCCCAACGTTCAAAAATGCAAACCAAACTGGCGGTTTCATGCCATTTTTTGGGTTTAGGCGTTCATTTTCATCATGCGTATCAACTTATATTGCCAAAATCATCACAATCAATTTCAAAAACTTGCTGAAAGCATAAGTTCAGGCTTTGCAAGCTTTCATGGCGGGCTTCCATTCTGGATTATGGTAATTGGGTGATGGGCATGGTGTTCTACGACAAGTATGATGAGGCTTTCAAAAAGAAATAGCCTTCACAAGCTGCGATTATTCTAGGCTTTTATATATATTGAGTTCGTTCCAGTATTTTTCAGTCAGAATATTAGTGTCTTTCAAACGCAGAGAAAGGCTTCTTATTATGGCAATGATGACAGGGTCACTTTCTTTGATTTTCTGGCGCACCTGTTCGCTATCGATGATGTTGATAATGCAATTGGTATCGGCAATAACCGTTGCCGAGCGAGAAGAATTGGTGACCGGTGCACTTTCACCGAAAATTTCACCAGGCCCAAGTACGGATAATAACAAGCCATTTTTGCTGATAATTGATACATTACCACTATGTATGAGATATAGCTCGTCGCCTACATCACCAACGTTATAGACCACGTCGCCTTTTTTGAACGGGCGGGACTGATATTTGCGAGATGATCGGCTCATAGGCCTACCCTTATTTAATTGATGCTAGCCGGGTTGCGAGTGATTATCTTGTTAACATACTGCATTTAGAAATTATCATATTACATCTAATTAATACACAGATCGAAACAAAATTTTCACAAGGCTAGCTGTTACTCAACCCATGTACGACTTCTGCGGGGCCCTAGATCACGGCTCATCCATTCGCTCATGGCATCAGCAAGATTCTTTGCGCGTTCCCGATTTTTCTTTAAATCAACATCAAGCGGGATGACGATATCGCCGTCAAGCCGAACGCGGGGTGGTGTATAGTCAGGGAACTTTTTGAGCAGGTCCACCAATGCTTCCATAAGTGCAGATTCCTGTGTGGCCAGATCACTGGTCGTATCATCAAAATCGGCATCGGGTAATAAGGCGTTGGTGGCGCGGCGACTATCAGTTGTCATAATATCTCCTGTCTTAATATCGGTCGTTATTCAGCTCAGATAAAGTCTATGTTACTCAGATAAGATGATTGCGAACATTGAATTATGATGCATACACCATATCTATAAATTATCACTCAGTCATGGCGTATGCAAAAAATGATCCAAATCTATTTTGATGGAAAATGTGGGCTCTGTAGCAAGGAAATTCAACATTATAAGCATATTGCGCCAGCTGGTATCTTTGCTTGGCACGATGTTGCGACTGACCCGTCACCATTAATACCGTTTGGGGTTGCGCAAGCCGATGCGTTGCGTCGTCTTCATGCTAAGGACAGCCAGGACAAAATGCATATTGGTGTTGATGCGTTTATTGTGATTTGGCGACATCTACCACGCTGGCATGTGCTGGCGACATTCATATCAATTCCCGGGATCAGGCATGTTGCCAATTTTGCCTATGCCCGCTTTGCCGATTACCGGTTTAAACGATTACCGCACTGCCAATTATCCTAGGCTGATAATGCCTATGCTAGGCAATATTGGCCGGATCGCTTATTACCAACATGTTTGATGAGTGACTTTTCGGTCAAGGTGCGAAGGCAGCGGAACAAGGTTGCGCGTGGTATTAATCGAATGTCGGTTTTTGATAAGGTTAAATCAGCAAGAGATGTAAAGGTGCCTTTTGACAATTCATTATAGGAAATGGCCAATAAGATAGCTGTTTCTGATGCTGTTAAGTGACTTATCCCTAAACGATTATTCAAGTTATCAAGGGATTTAACAAGATCAACATATTCGGCAATTATCTGACTAGCTACCATAATTTGAAATTCCAGAATTATGCCCTTGAATCATTCTCTCAAAATAATGCAAAAGGCGACATATTTCTAGATAAAACATGCTAAAGAACGATAATTATTGACCATTTTAGTATATTTATTTGTCATTTTTTGCATGATCAGATGAATTTTTGGCTATGTATCAAAGCTTGTAATTGTCTTTACCTATGCCTAGGGTTACCTCATGACGGATAAAGATTGGTTGCACATTCTCGCACTTAGCATTTTATGGGGAAGTAGTTTTCTCTATGCCGAGATTCTCTTCGTTATTTGAACCCTCTTATGATCGTATTTTTGCGTGTTAGTCTGGCGGGCTTAATCTTGCTCCTGATATGTTTGGTGAAACGCGTGCCAATAAAAAACCAAACGACAAAGCTAAACGCTGCTATTTGGATCTAACGCCCTTGGTCAATGTGTAATGATAGTCATCGCTGACGGTTACGATATGTGTCGTGTGGGTGGAAGTGGTAACTGTGCCTGTGACCGCAAAGGTGACGTCGGTCTGGACATTAATATCAATAGCAAAGTTTCATGACACCGCTATACGTAAAGATACAGGCGCATGATAAGGGAGGCCATAATGTTAAGAAACCCGAAATATCTT
>NZ_CBFHNB010000025.1:0-26698 GCF_965657105.1 Puniceispirillum sp. (SeqCode) | reverse complement strand
AAATTTTGTCGGTTCAAGAAATATTAGATGGTAAGACATTCAAAACACCAAGTGTTGCAAGGGGACAAGGGGTTGCGCAACGTAGTTTACCGCTTGGCTAAATTATTAATTGTCACTCTCCCAAAAAATCCCTGGTGCGGGCGATAGCTTCGGCAAGACCGACACGTTGCACTTCGACATCAGGCGGAAAGGCGGTTGTCAGGCGGGTTGGCAGGCGGCTATCGAGCATCACGAAAACACCACGATCATTATCACGGCGAATCAGCCGGCCAAAGGCCTGACGTAGCTTCAATCGTGCTAGCCGTTCGGTCCAGGCATCGCGGCCTTGCCATTTAGCGCGCGCCTGAAATAACAGGTCACTGCGCGGCCATGGCATGCGGTCAAACACGATCATCCGCAATGCCGCCCCAGGCACATCAATACCATCACGCACGGCATCAGTGCCTAGCAAGCATGATTCGGCTTCTTCGCGGAACATCTGCAACAGGGTTTGCAAATTCATCTTGTCGATATGCTGGGCATAGAGGGGAAGATCCGCTGCCTCTAGCCGCGCCAACAGGTCTGGATGTACGGCTTTTAGCCGCCGCACCGCTGTAAATAGCCCCAAGGCGCCGCCGCCTGATGCCTGCATCAAACCAGCCATTGCCGCCGCCGTAGCCGAGGGGCGGTCACGCACCACATCATTGACAACAAAAATACGTGTCTGATTGGCATAATCAAAAGGCGAGCTGAAAGCTGCCCGTAATGTCGGATGTGCCAGATGCGCCGCCCCCGTCAGCGCCAAGGCCGAAGCCCAGCCATCGGCGGCAACCGCGTTGTTAGTGGCGGTGTCTTTTGTTTTGGCTTCCTTTTCGGCCTGGCTGCGTTTGGGTTGGGCATAATCCTGCAAGGTTGCCGACGTGATTGCCACCCCATGTGCCCCATCCAGCACCTCAGCGGTAAAGGGAATGGTGGGATCAAGCCAATGGCGGGCATAGCCAACATCTCGATCCTGACCTTCGATCCGGTCAATCTGCAACCAGTCAACAAAGCCATCACGCTGGCCATCGCGCACATCACCTAGCATCAGCTGCCAGGCATTTACCGGCCCAGCCGCGCGTAGCTCTAAACCGCGAATAGCGCCTTCGATTCGTGCGCGTGTGGCGCTATCCAGCTCATCGACATTATCATCAAGCAAGGCTTTGAGTCGCTTTGCCAGATTGTTAAGCGGCACCAGCAGATGGTGCAGTCGATCGGCAAATTCATTGGCGGATGTCAATAAATCATCCGTCGCCGGATGCAGTTCGCTTTGCAGATCATACTGGCTTTCAGGGTCAGCCGCGCGCGCATATAGACTGTTGCGCACATGCATGAAAAAGGTCTCGGCTGGCCCCATTGGCTGAAAGGCTGATAAGCGCTTTTGCCAGCCCTGACCTGGTAGGTCACGGGCAAATTCAAGGGCGGCTTCAAGGTCGGCCTTTGCCACATCGTCGCCGGCAATCAGATCTTCAAGCCGGCGTTTCAATCCACGTGCACGTCCGCGCCGCCCATCTTCAGCACCGCGTATCCAATGTCGTAATTCGGCAGTTTCACCAGCGCTCAGATAGGCTGAAAAGGCACTGTCAGCCGCGTCAAATACGTGATGCCCCTCGTCAAATACATAGCGTGTAGGCCGTCGCCGGTCATCATTGCTGGCATAGGCGGCATGGATCATCACCAGCGCATGATTGGTGACAACAATATCGGCGCGTTTGGCGCTACGGGTCGATTTTTCAACAAAACATTTATTATAATGTGCACAGGCAGCATGCACGCATTCACCGCGCCGATCAGCCAGCCCAACCGTCTGTGCGCGTCCTAGCAAATCCATCAACCATGCGGGAAAGCTGGCACCTGTCAGATCGCCGTCACTTGTTGCCCCCGCCCAGCGCGCCATCAAGCCCAACGCGGTGGCGTTACGTGGTTGCCCAGGCATGGTTCCTAGGGCTTCTTCCAGATTAAGCAGGCATAGATAATTTTCCCGGCCTTTGCGCAAGACAACCTTTTGTGCATGCGTTTCGGCATTCGGATATAGACGCGTCAGCTCTGCCGCTATCTGATGCTGAAGCGTGCGTGTATAAGTCGAAATCCATACGGCGGCGCCATTTTTTTCGGCCCATAAGGATGCGGGTGCCAGATATCCTAATGTCTTGCCTGTGCCGGTGCCCGCTTCAGCCAGTACCAATGTCGGCGCGGGGCCGGCATCTGGCCGGTCAAAGCTGGCGGCGATGGCGGCGGCATAATCGGACTGGCTTTCACGCATTTCTGCGCTGTCCCCCAGCATATCTTGAAGCCGTTCGCGCGCGGCATCAGGCAAAACAGGTTGCGTGCCTGGGTCAATCTGTGGCGTATAATCGGTATATTCGGGTAGCCGATTCCAAATGGCCGCATTGCGTCCGTCGGGTGGCTCTGGCTTCTGGGGTGGTAAGCCCAGATGCGACAACACAATAGGCCCCCATGTCCAGCCTCCAGCTGTCATCATGGCGGCGATTTCACCTGCTTCCTTTCGCGCTGGTGCGGGGGCGCTGGCAAGCTCATCGAGCAGCATAAAGGCAATCTGTGGCAAAAGCGCCGCCATGGCATCACCACTTTGTGGCCGTGCTAGCCCCAATTGCGAGGCAAGTCCGACAGGCGTTGGCAGACAAAAACGCGCAGGCCGCACAAAAGCGAATAATTCCATAATATCAAGCGCGCGGGTGATCTCCGTGCCTGCCCGGGCACTACTCCAGCGGCGATGGCACAACAGCACTGTTTTTTGCGTAAGCTTATGGCTTAACGCGGTGCGATCCAGCTCGGCAATCTCGCCATTATCCGAAATCCAGATCAGATGTGATCCATGCGGATAGAACACAGGCGCACTATGTAATTCGGGAATTTCTGTGGGATTTGACGAGAAGATATCCTGCATGACTCTATTGATATAGACCGCTCGGCCGTTACAATCTAGCCTCGTGGGGATAGATAGGCGTGAAAACCGCATTTTATCCCATTGTCAGGCGATGTGATCGCGCTTGACCTTGCTCAAGGCTTTGCCTAGCTTGGCGACAGTTTGATTGCGTCCTCACAGTGCTGGTGACGCTATGTTAAAAAGAGCATCTGATGACTAATATGAATGAAATGATGGATATTGCCCGCAATGCCAAAGCCTGGCCGTTTGCCGAAGCCGTGATGCTGGCGAAACGGTTGGATAAAATGGGCGGCGCCAAAAAGGATAGCGTCATTTTTGAAACTGGTTATGGCCCATCTGGCCTGCCGCATATTGGCACTTTTGGCGAGGTGGTTCGTACCAGTATGGTGCGGTATGCTTTTGAAACCCTTACAGGTGCCACAACCCGCCTGATTTGCTTTTCTGATGACCTTGATGGGTTTCGCAAGATTCCCGATAATATTCCGAATCCCGAACAGTTAGAGCCCTATCTGCATATGCCGTTGACCAAGGTGAAAGACCCGTTTGGCACCGCGTCATCCTTTGGGGCACACAATAATCAAGCCTTACAGACATTTCTTGACTCTTTTGGCTTTGACTATGAATTTGTCAGCTCGACTGATTGTTATACATCCGGCATGTTTGACGATGCGCTTCGTGATATGCTGGCGCATTATGATGATATTATGAAGATCATGTTGCCAACATTGGGGGCAGAACGTCAGGCCACCTACAGCCCGTTCTTTCCGATATGTCCTGATACAGGTCGGGTTCTGCAAGCCAAAGTGATTGCCCAGGATGTGGCGAATGACAGCATCACCTATCTGCATCCCGAAACCGGGGCTGAACAGACCAGTCTGGTGACAGGCGGCCATTGTAAATTACAATGGAAATGTGACTGGGCGATGCGGTGGTATGCGCTGGGTGTTGATTATGAAATGAATGGCAAGGATCTTACGGACTCGGTTACGCAATCATCCAAGATTGTGCGCGCCCTTGGTGCCATTCCGCCTGCCGGTCTGACCTATGAGCTGTTTCTTGATGCGAATGGTGAAAAAATTTCCAAGTCAAAAGGCAATGGCCTGTCGATTGACGAGTGGCTTCGTTATGGCAGTCCCGAAGCACTGTCATTATTCATGTATGCCCAGCCAAAACGTGCGAAACGCCTGCATTTTGATGTGATCCCAAAGACTGTTGATGAATATTACCAGCATCTTGGCAAGATCACCGAACAGGATGTCGCGGCACAGGTCGAAAATCCAGTCTGGCATATCCATAGTGGCGTTCCTGAAGTCGCCACCCTGCCGGTAACCTTTACTTTGCTGTTGAATCTGGCGGCGGTGTGCCATGCCGAGGATCCATCGGTGGTGTGGGCTTATGTAAGCGACTATGCCGAAGGGGTCAGTGCTGATACACATCCGGCTCTTGACCGTATGATTGGCTATGCGGTGAATTATTATCAGGATATGATTAGGCCAACAAAAACCTATCGTCTGCCTAGCGATTCCGAAAGCGCATATATTCAAGCGCTGGCCGATGCCATTCGGGAATTGCCTGATGATGCGCCTGCCGAAGATATCCAATCAGCGGTTTATGCAACAGGTAAACAGGCTGGATATGAAAATCTGCGGAGTTGGGTTGTTTGTCTTTACGAAGTTTTGCTTGGTCAGTCCGAAGGGCCACGCATGGGTTCATTTTTTGCGCTTTATGGACGTGATAAATCGCTACAGCTGATCAATGATGCGCTGGCTGGCACATTGGCTGGCACCTTGGCTGGCAAACCAGTGGATCAGACATCTGCAGGGGACGCCCATTGATTTGGCGTCTTGCCGCATCTGCCGCCCGTCTATTGCCACCTGAAGCGGCGCATGTGGCGGCGGTCAAAACATTACAAGCCAATATTGGCCCGCGCCCTAATGTGCCGTCTTTGCCCGTGTCTATGGCCGGTCTCGATTTTGCTAACCCATTAGGGGTTGCGGCTGGTTTTGATAAAAATGCGGCCTGTTACAAGGGTGCGATGGAGCTTGGTTTTGGTCATGTCGAGGTCGGTACAATCACCCCGCTTGCCCAGCCCGGAAACCCAAAGCCACGGGTGTTTCGCTTGTCCAAGGATGCAGCGGTTATTAACCGCTATGGGTTTAACAGTCAGGGTATGGAAGTTGCGGCGGCAAATCTGGCACGCGTGCGTGACTATACAGGCATTTTGGGTGTCAATGTCGGTGCAAATAAGACCAGCCCAAACCCCACCGATGATTATCGGGTAGCGGTGGCTTGTCTTGCCCGTTTTGCCGATTATGTGACCTTGAATATTTCCTCACCTAATACGCCGGGTTTGCGCGATTTGCAGACTCAGGAACATTTGGCCGCCTTGCTTGATGCGGCGCGGATGGGCATGCAGGAAGCTGGTGTAACACGCCCTCTATTTTTGAAAATTGCTCCTGATCTTGAACAGGCTGACCTTGAGTTGATTGTCGATCAATGCGTATCGGCTGGGGTTCATGGTATTATTGCGACTAATACCACAATAAGCCGCCCTGACAGTTTGCGGGATCGGCAGGCATCCCAGGCTGGCGGCCTTTCTGGGCAGCCTTTATTTACCATGGCAACGGATGTTCTGGCGCGAATCGCACAGCTTGGTAAAGGCCGCATAGGCGTTATTGGTGTTGGCGGCGTTGCGCATGGATGGCAGGCCTATGCCAAAATTCTGGTTGGTGCTGATCTTGTCCAGCTTTATTCAGGGCTGGCACTGGACGGGCCATTGATTGCCAGCCGTATTTTGCATGAACTTACCGCCTTGCTAGACAAGGATGGCGTCAGCACCGTTGCCGCAATATGTGGCACAATACCTGATCCACAAGCGGCTATCAGACACGCTTTTCGTTGCGCGCAAACCGGCTGAAGGCTGATTTAAGATTGTCGCTTATAACATGATCTGTCGGGCTTTTTGCGGTCTTTGGTGCTGATAGAATAGCAGGCCCAGACTTATGTTTTTTCAAGCTATTTTCATATGATGTCGCCAAAAGCCTGAAATAGAATAACGTGACAATCCGCATTGACGAGGCAAGGCTGGAAAATTGCCGGCGTTTATCGATTTCCTGGCAAAAGGAATCCAGATCAATGGTTTCGCGTCGCAGAATATCCGAAATACAATCCCAGATATAGGGTTCCAGAACAATTGTGGTGCGTAGATGTGCTAGCCGTATATTTCGTTTTTGTCGCTTTTGTATCATGTGATCTTACCGCTATTGCCTATTTGGATTATTTCTTTGAATAATCTTAGACTAAAAGGATTAATAAAAAGCTAAGCGCGGCAATCAAAATATCGTCTAGTGAATGCGACTGATTTGTTTTGATACTTGACGTTAGGGCATAGCTAGCCTATACCCACGCATCACTTTGGCGTGATTATGCACGTCGCTTTGACCTTATTTGAAAAATACCGAGGCTTATCATGGCTAAACGCTGTCAAATCACTGGTAAAACTGTTATGGCTGGTAACAATGTCAGTCACGCTAACAACCGCACGCGTCGCCGGTTCCTTCCGAACCTTCAGCAGGCCAGCATGCAAAGCGAAATCCTTGATCGTAAAATCAGCCTGCGTATTTCAACCAGTGCTATTCGTACGGTTGAAAAGCATGGTGGTATTGATGCGTTTTTGATGCAAGCACGTAATTCGGAACTGGCCGATGAAGCACGTTCGCTGAAACGCGAAATGATGGCTGTTCAAGCTAAGTCATAGCTTTATCTGACTATGAAACGCAAACCCCGCTTTTGGCGGGGTTTTGCTTTGGGGATTAAATTTACTATAAACTGGTATTTACTATAAACTGGTTAGGCGACTTTTTTGCCGCGCCGTGCCGTGTCCTCGTCAAACAGGTCGGTAAGCTGACCAACAACGGCACCGCCAAGCTGATCGACATCAGTAATCGTGACCGCACGCCGATAATAGCGGGTGACGTCATGGCCGATGCCGATGGCCAGCAATTCAATCGGTGATCGCCCTTCAATATAGGAAATGACCTCGCGCAGATGCCGCTCCAGATAACTGCCGCTATTAACCGACAAGGTGGAATCATCAACCGGGGCACCATCGGAAATGACCAGCATGATTCGGCGGTCTTCGTTGCGGCCAAGCAAACGCTCATGCGCCCATAATAGGGCTTCGCCATCGATATTTTCTTTCAAAATGCCTTCGCGCAACATCAATCCCAGTGATTTGCGCGCCCGCCGCCAAGGCACATCAGCTGGCTTGTAAATAATATGGCGCAGATCATTCAGGCGGCCTGGTGCGGCTGGTTTACCCGCCTGTTGCCATAACTCACGTGACTGGCCACCTTTCCAGGCACGCGTGGTAAAGCCTAGAATTTCGACCTTTACACCACAACGTTCGAGTGTGCGTGCCAGAATATCGGCGGTAACGGCGGCAATCGTGATCGGGCGTCCGCGCATCGAGCCAGAATTATCCAGCAACAAGGTCACAACCGTATCGCGGAATTTGGTATCCTGTTCCTGTTTATAGGATAGGGCGCTCAGAGGCTGGGTTACAACCCGATGCAATTTCGCCGCATCCAGAATGCCTTCTTCAAGATCAAAATCCCAAGACCGGTTCTGATGTGCCATTAATTTACGCTGTAGCCGGTTGGCCAGCTTGCCAACCACCGATGTCACATTTTCCATATGGCGGTCTAGCATTGTACGAAGCCGATCAAGTTCTTCTGGATCGCATAGATCGGCAGCTGATACAATTTCGTCAAACTTGGTTTCAAATGTACGATAGCTTTCATCGGCAGTGCCGCGATTGGCATTATGGCCCGTCATATCTGAATTTGCTGAATCGCCATCGGACATGCCTTCTTCGGCGCCGTCGGCTTCGCCCATTTCGCCCTCTTGCGACGAACCGGAATCACCAGCATCATCCATGGACTGGCTATCTTCACCTTCGGATTGGTCTTCGCCAACAGCTGACTGCTCGCCATCCTGATCGCTTTGGCTGTCGCCACTATCATCTTCATCGCTGCCTTCGTCGGCATCATCATCTGGGTTTGAAGACGCATCACCAAGATCGGTTTCTAAAGCGCCTATCAGACGTCGTGAGATTTCGGCAAACTGGCTTTGATCGTCAATAGTGGCTTCTAGTTGATCCAGCAGATCACCAGCCCGTGTTTTTATCCATGGTCGCCATAAATCCATCACCATAGATAACGTCTGCGGTGGCGGTGCGCCAGTCAGCTCTTCGCGCAGTAACAGGCGAACAACTTCGGCGATACCAGCTTCATCAGCACTGCCTGGCGCTTCGATCTGGCGGGTTTCATATCGTTGGTTCAAGGCGGCGGTTAGATTGGCACCAACGCCTGCAAGATCGTTTGCGCCAATGGCTTCGACGCGGGCGCGCTCGGCTGATTCGAAAATAGCACGCGCGCCATCAGGATTCGGACAATGTTTCTTATGTGTCTTCGGATCATGATGGGCAAGCCACAAAGCCGCGCCATCGGCAGCGCCCCGCAGGCTTGCTTTCTGGGCGGCTGTGGCTGTTGGAGGCAAGGCGGGCAGGCGCACATCATCCTTGCCGACATGCGTATCGGTGCCTGCATAGGTAACCTGACATTCCTTGATACCTGCCACCGCCCGCAAGGCCGCGGCATTGGATTTCAGAAATTCGGCTTCCTTATCAAATTTGGGATCGTGATCCGGCATGATACGTCCTGACTATTGAATCCATGAGAGATAGAAAAATAACTAGCTTGCATTGGCCTGCCGGACAGGTGCTTCAGGCAAATCAATGCCAAAGCAACGCTGATAATATTCGGCCACGGTAGGACGCTCAATTTCATCGCATTTATTCAAAAAGCTCAGCCGGAAAGCCAATGTCATATCACCAAAAATGCTTGTGTTCTCGGCCCAGGTGATCACCGTACGTGGCGACATAACTGTCGATAGATCGCCTGACATAAAGCCTTTGCGGGTCAGATCGGCCATACGCACCATCTTGTTCAGAGTTTCACTGCCTTTGGCATCGGCATATTCGGGTAATTTGGCTTTGACGATGCCGACTTCATCCTCATGTGGCAGATAGTTCAATGTCGAGACAATCGACCAGCGATCCATCTGCCCCTGATTGATCTGCTGGGTGCCATGATAAAGACCAGTTGTATCACCTAGGCCAACGGTATTGGCGGTGGCGAACAGGCGAAAATGAGGATGCGGATGAATCACCTTGTTACTATCCAGCAAGGTCAGCTTGCCATCAACTTCCAGCACCCGCTGAATCACGAACATCACATCGGCACGGCCAGCATCATATTCGTCAAATACAAGCGCCACTGGATTCTGCAATGCCCAGGGCAGAATACCCTCGCGAAATTCGGTAACCTGCTTGCCATCACGAAGCACAATCGCATCTTTACCGATGAGATCAATGCGACTGATATGGCTGTCTAGATTGACGCGAATACATGGCCAGTTCAGCCGTGCGGCAACCTGTTCGATATGGGTTGATTTACCAGTACCATGATAGCCCTGAATCATGACCCGGCGGTTAAAACCAAAACCAGCCAGAATGGCTAACGTCGTATCTGTATCAAATTGATAGGTTTCATCCTTGACCGGCACATAGTCCGACCCTTGGCTAAACGCAGGAACCTGCATGTCAACATCGATACCGAACACATCACGCGCATTCACAGTGATATCTGGCGCGGCCAGGGGATGTGCAGATGCAGACACGATTTTTGACTCATTTGACATGGCGGGGTTCACTCCTGGACAAAATAATAGGGTATTTATTGTGCGGCGGGTTTGCCGCTACTTTCAATAGATTTACAAATAAGCGCATAGGCCAGATTAATATCTTTTAGCCGTTCTTCGGCACCCGCGTCACCCCTATTTTTATCAGGGTGGTTTTTCTTGGCCAATTGCTTGTATTGACGCTTTACGATTTCAATATCATCAACGGGCTCTAATTGTATCACCCGCCATGCCTGTCTTTCTTCTTTACTTAGTTGGCGCGTGGATTTGGTGCCATCACGATTTTCAAAATCGAACAGCCCCATAACATCATCAAATACCTGATCCGAAGGCTGGCCGGTGGCAAATTTCCAGCTTGGACGTTCCCAGGTTGTGGCGCGGCGTATTTCGGCTTCGAGCGCTGCCCCTTGCAAACCTTCATAATAATTCCAAGCACGGTTATAGGCGCGCACGTGATCCAGACAGAACCATATATAATCTCGCAAGGCGTTGCGGGATTTTGGCGCCCGGTGAATGCCTTCTTGCATGCAGCCATCTGCCGCACATCTTCGCGTATGTGCAGACTCATCATCGTCAGGCAGATTGATATCTGGTATAGAGGAACGTGTCATAATAGTATCCAGTATAAACCAACAAAAACGCCAATCAAGACATCCCCCCATTGGAGATAGCACATGACCAAAGCCGATGCCATAGCTGCCAAATTGAAAACTGCTTTGCAGGCTGATTTTATCGAAGTTTTAGACGTCAGTCATGAACATGCGGGGCATGGTGGCTGGCGCGAAGGAGGTGAAACGCATTTCAAAGTGACCATAACGTCACCGCAATTTGCTGGCAAAAATCGTGTGCAGCAGCATCGAATGGTTAACAGTCTGCTTGCCGATGAGCTGGCAAACGGGATTCACGCGCTGGAAATGCATCTGTCAGCTAGCTAGCCGCGCCCGCTTTATGACGCTGGATCATCGGCATAGCCAACACAGCTATTACGTAAAGCCGCATTAGCGCGTTGTGTGTCTTTGTCACTAAGCTGTCCGGTTTCACGACGCTGACGGGCTTCTTCGCCATAGCGGGTTTGAAAGGCGATTGTTGCTACGGGCCCCATAAGTTCGGTGATATGCGTACAGCCATGCCGACCTCCGATGGCGGCCATCATTCGGCGCCGCCATCCGGGACCGATCTGTAAACCCGCCAGATCGGCAAACACATCATTTGCTACCGGACAAATTTCATATGGGCCTGCCAGCGTCACCGCTTCGGCTGTTTGAATGACCAGATCATTATTGATAGTGATGCGAACATGCATGTGATGCACAGGCTGCTCAGGCGTTACCTCGCCGCGAAAATCACTTGGGAAAGAATAGGTCTTATGATCGGTCAGTTCGGCTTCGATATCATATAGCCCGTCGGCACGTAAAAACCCGTTTACGGTGATCTTGCGCTGATGCCGTTTTTCGCGCGCAACAGGTGCGCTTAGGCTTGTGGGGCGATTGCTGTCATAAATTGATGTCATGCCCTACCCTATCTATATCTGTTTAATGTGACCATAGCCGCAGACTTGTGATCCGGTTGCCATCTCGCTTGACCACACGGAAACGGATATTGTGAAACCGGAATTCCTGACCAGGCATCGGGATTGTGCGGCTTTCAAACAGCACAAGTCCAGCTAATGTCGAAGCGTCCTCATCTGGCAATTGCCAGCCAAGCGCACGGTTCAGATCGCGGATTGTCACACTGCCATCGACCAGCCATGATCCATCCGCCTGTGGGGTCAGGCCAGGCAAATCGATATCATGCTCGTCATCAATGTCACCAACGATTTCTTCGAGAATATCTTCCAATGTGACAATGCCACGGAAATCGCCATATTCGTCAACCACAACGGCAAAATGTTCGCGCCGGCTCCGGAATGATTGTAACTGATCAAACAGCAAGGTTGTTTCGGGAATGAAATAGGCTGGGCTGGCAATATCCTGAACAAATTTGTTGCCATTGCCGTTTTCACTTACATTTTCGCCAAGATGACCGATTGAGCGTAGCAGGTCCTTTACATGCAGAACGCCGATAATATTGTCAGATGTGCCAGCAAAGACCGGATGGCGTGTATGTGGTGATTCCAGAACCCGGCGCAAAATATCATCAAGATCATCTTCGGCATTGATCATGCTGACACTGCCACGGTGCGTCATGATCTGTTCGACGGTTAACTCATTCAGATCAAGGATTGACGACAGCATCGCCTGGGTTTCGCGATCATCATCGTCACCATCAGCACCATGCAGTTCGATCAGTCCTCTTAATTCCTCTTCACGATCTGTATCCTCATCCGAATTGGCGCGGATTGTTATTGACGCAAGCCAGCGAATGGCAAGCGCCAACGGGCTTAGTGCCAGCACCACAATGCGGATCACCGGTGCGATGGTCAGCGCATAACGATCAGCATAGGTCAGGGCATATGTCTTTGGCATCACTTCGGCAAACACAACCAACAGCACAGTCATGGTTATTGTTGCCCATAGCAGGCCAGCCTCACCAAAAAGGGTGATGAAAAGGGATGTGGCAATCGCCGATGCCAGCACGTTGACCGCATTATTACCAATCAGGATCGCCCCAATCAGACCTTCGCGATCTGCCCGCAAAGCTTCAACAATTTTTGCATTCTTATTCCCTTTGGTCGCCAGCTGGCGCATCCGCGCATCCGAGGCGGCGGTCAAGGCGGTTTCGGCACTGGAAAAGAATGCCGACGCCAGAATCAGAATTATAATCAAGGCCGAGATAGTCCATAAACTATCGCTCATCACACTATCGCTCATCGCAAGGGGGCTAACTCCAATAAGGCCAGAACGGTTTCAGGCGATACATCAGCACTAACAAAAGCATCGCCAATCGATCTTACAAGAACAAAATGCATAGTGCCATCTTTGACCTTTTTATCATGTTTCATATGACCAAGCAGGGTGTCTGCTGATGCAAGTCCGGCTGGTAGATTTGATAATCCGCTTGGCAATCCACTTGCTTCTAGCAAGGCTTTGCAACGGCCAGCATCCTGTCCATTACAAATATTAAGCGCAACTGATAGGTCAAAAGCAAGCCCCATACCGGCGGCAACAGCTTCGCCATGCAGCAGACGGCCATCATATTGGGCTTCGGCCTCAAAGGCATGAGCAAAGGTATGACCAAGATTGAGCAAGGCGCGCTGACCAGCTTCGCGTTCATCGGCCTCGACAATGCGCGCTTTGGCGGCACAAGACGTATAGACAGCATGCGCAATTGCCGCATCATCTAGCGCCAGCACATTGTTGCCATTGGCCTCCAGCCATTCGAAAAAGTCACGATCGCCAAGCAATCCATATTTAATCACTTCGGCAAAACCGGCGCGTAATTCGCGTGCTGGCAAGCTGGCCAGAAGTGCCGTATCGGCAAGCACGGCTTTGGGTTGATAAAAGGCACCGATCAAATTTTTGCCTTTGGCCGCATTGACGCCGGTTTTGCCCCCAACCGAGCTATCGACCTGTGCTAATAGCGATGTGGGTATCTGCACAAAATCAACACCGCGCAAAAGGCTCGCCGCCGCAAAGCCTACCAGATCCCCAATAACACCGCCGCCGAACGCGATGATAAGAATCGACCGTTCAACGCCAAGTGCCAGAATATCATCCAGTAGCCGCGCTAGAACAGGCATCGATTTACTGGCTTCGCCTGCGGGCACAGTCAAAGCGTCGATCTTGCGCGCAGTTTTGCTCAGGCTGGTCTGAAGCGAAGCAAGGTGCAAAGCGGCGACATGTTCATCGCTGATAATGATAATATGCCGGTCGGCGGCTATCGGGCCGAGAATATCGCCTGCCTGTTCCAGCAGACCAGGCCCGATGGTGATGTCATAAGCGCGGTCACCAAGGCCAACTGTAAGCTGTGAGATAGTCTGCATATCGACCCTATGTGCCCTTAGGTGTGTTTGAGATGGTTGACGTATTTATGATGGCCAGCTTGTCGGTAATGGCATTCATGACTTTTAAAGCAGCTTGCCGTTTGCTCAGGCCGTCAGTGTTCACTTGCAGATGTGCCTGCTCGTAAAAAGGGGTCCTGACCTCATTCAGGCGGGTCAGAATTTCAATGGGTGTTTCACTGCCTTGCTTCTGGTTATGTTTGCTATGCAAAAGCGGGCGGCTATCTATATTGCCGATCCGGGACAGCAATGTTTCGGGTTTGGCTTTCAACCAAACAACCAGCGCTTTATCACGCAATAAAGACGCTGTATCTGACTGGCAAAAGGCACCGCCACCAGTGGCGATGACGGCGGGGGTGCCGCCTAGCAAAATTTCGATTTCACGATATTCCATCTCCCGGAATTTGGCCTCGCCTGCAAGATCAAAAATATCGGCAACGGTCACACCGGCCGCACGTTCGATGGCGGTATCGCTATCGGCAAAAGGTATCTGGAACATGGCGGCCAGATTGCGCCCAACCATTGACTTACCACATCCCATCAAACCGACCAAAGCGATAGGCCGTGTGATTGGGGGGGCGTTATAGCTTTGCGTCAACGATCCTGCCATGCCCTGCGGCTTTTGCATTTTTTGTTCCATAGTCTTTATTATACGCCCAGTTCTGGTCGAGGGGAATAGGCCAAGCATAGCGATAGCACCAGCTTTATCATTGGCTTTTAATGACATAGTTTTGCTGTATATGCAGGTCAAAAGTACAATAGTGTAGAAAATTTGCCCTATTAACGACATAATCTGGCAATAGATACCTTATTACTGGATATCAGATTATATGATATTGGGTTGCGGGACAGTGAGCAGACAGTCTTAACCTATGCGGTTGGAGATAATATGATACGAATTGTAATTTTTTTGATTTTCTTCATCGGACTGGCGTCAGCTGGATTGATTGCCCTGTCAGGGTGGCAGATTCCGGCACCTACAGTTGTTGTTAATAAGGTTATTCCGAATGAAAATCTTCCGAAATAGTCAGCCTGTCGTTACGATAGGGGTATTGGTTGCGCTGACTTTATCGATGATGTCGTTGGCGTCACTTCAGACTTTGGCGCAGGATAATAACAGCGCCGGTTCACCCAAGCCGCTGGATTTGATTTCGCTTGGCACCGCATCGGTGCTGGCTGGCGACAATCAAAGCGAGGTCATTATTTATGACCCGTCACAAACATTATCCGATGATGCTGATACGGGTGTCGCGCTTGTGCCGTCATTAGCTGCTGATGCTGATAGCCGGAAAATCTCGAGCCCCGTGACCGCGCAACTGGACACGCAAATGGATGTCATGGTGACGCAAGATACCACAGCCGACTCCACAAAAGATGCCCCGCTTGATGCCGAAATTCAGACGTTGGCCGAAATTCAGACGTTGGAAAGCACCAGTGCCGCCTATGGCAGTGCCAAGCTTGGTCGGCGTAAGATTTCCGATATTGGGCTGGCTGCGATTGGTGTCAGTGATTCAGCCCCCCAGAATAGCACTCTCGATAGTCTGATCTGGCGCGGAACGCCGGCCAAGAATGCGGCTTTTCTGCTTGAAAATGGCGCCGTCGCCAACCAGTCACCAAGCTTATCGGCTTTGGCCTATGATGTTGTGGCTCGACAATCTGTGCCGCCAATGGGCGCAAATATGATCGCTGGCGATCTGGTGCGCGCGCGTTTGGCATGGCTGGCACGCGCTGGCCGTTCAGACGATCTAGCGGTGCTTGTCGAACAATTGCCTGATAATGAAAAATGGGCAAGCTGGAAACGCTGGCTTGTCGAACATCATCTTATGAGCCGGCGTGATGACATTGCCTGTGCCACAGTAGCGGCGCAGATTGCTATGACGCTGGATCCGTTCTGGCATCAGGCGAAAGTTATCTGTGATGCGGTTCAGGGTGATATGAGTTCAGCGCGGTTTGCTGCTGATGTGCTGGCGGCGACTGGCATGGGTGATCCGACCTTTATGGGGCTGGTTGACGAGTTATTTACCGGCACTGTGTTTGAAGATATCGACCCAACAACGCTGGAAACAATTCATATTGTTCTGATGGAAGCCCTGCATCGTCCGATTCCGATTGAAGGGATCGCCATCATGCCGCCGCAAATGGCACAGACGATCACCACGCTTCGTTATCTAAGCGATGATGCGCGAATGGTTTCGACCTATGATGGGTTGCAACGTGGTCTTGTGTCGCCGCGCGAAGCGGGCAAATTATGGCGCAGTGCTGGTGCTAGTGAAGATAACCCGCAATCAGCAATTGCCCGTCTTGATAGCGAGGTTAGCGCGCTGACCTCGGCCATGGCATGGCGCGCGCTTGATGTTGATGAAAGCAATGCGGTTTTTGGTTTGATCGTGGCGGCGATGAAACGCGAGATAGCGGCCGGCAATGGCAGTCTGATGTTGCCGCTTTATGCCGAGCTGTCCATCAATGCGCTTGAGGTTATGCAATCTCAAACGAGCGCTACGGCACTTGTCGATGTGGTTTTGGACAATAATGCAACGCTGACATCGCCCGGGGCAAATGACAATGCGAATGATAATGCAAGTATGACTGATAATGTGGCTATTACTGTGCCAACCGTGACCATGCCTGATGAGGCCGTGCTGGCTGATATCGATGTTCTGCTGGCCTTGGCTGATCCGGGGACGGTGCCTGCGATACTCGAGGCTAGCAACCCGATCGCCGATCATATTCGCACCTTGCTGACATTGAATGCAGGTGACGTATGGGATGCTGATTTGATGCAGACGCTTGATATATGGCATCTGCAACCGCTTTTGCACGCTGCGGGTATCGATGCTCCTGATATATCCTGGTTTGACCTGCTTCAAAGCGGAACGCATACAGCTTATAGCCGTGAAAAATTATCACCTATTCTATTGCGCGCCTGTGGCGAGGCGGCCGCAAAGAAACGGGTTGCCGAAACTATCCTGCTGGCAAGCTGGTTACTACAATCGACAGACTTCACCAATATCGACCCAGTTGATGCTGGTCTTGTTATCCAGTATCTACGCGATGTTGGACAGGATAAAGTCGCGATGAGCCTGATGCGTGAAATCGCTAGGGCGCATCTGATGGCGCAATTTGTGGCTAATGAACAGGATGCAGATGCAGGTTGATCAATCAGCCAGACCATAGGGTGTGAAGCATGACATCCGGATCAAAAGCGGGGGTGACATGTTGGGTAAAACCGCATTAATCAATCCTGAAGATAATATTCATATCGAGGGATTTTTGCAGGCCCTATCGGCTGACCGCGCGTCGGCGGCGAATACGCTGGCGGCCTATCGGCGTGATTTGAATGATGCCGCGACCATTATGCACGGAATTGATAAAACATTACATAATGCAACCGTTGATGATTTGCGACAGGCTATTCACGCTTGGCATCTGCGTCGTTTGACGGCACGTTCGGTTGCCCGGCGGCTTAGCGCCTTGCGGCAATTCATGGGCTGGCTGGTCGAAGATAATATCCGCACCGATAATCCTATGCGCTGGATCGACAGCCCGTCAGTGCCAGCACCAGCGCCCAAAAGCCTGACTGAGAACGAGGTGATTGCCTTATTGAAAGCGGCCAACGCCCTTGAACCTGAATGGGCGGCGGTACGGGCGCGGGCTATTTTGGAAATATTTTACGCCACTGGCCTGCGGGTCAGCGAAGTTGTCAAGCTTCAGGTTGCCCAGTTTCGGCGGAATCCTGAAAGCCTGCTGGTGACCGGCAAAGGTGGCCGTGAACGTGTGGTGCCGCTAGGGGATGCGGCCAAAGCCGCGGTACAATATTGGATCGAGATACGCGATCGCAATGCGGCAGCACTGATGTCTGATTATCTGTTTCCCATGGGGGATGGGCCAATGACGCGTCATCAATTTGCCAGCTTGTTGAAAACAGTGGCACTGGCTGCCGGAATCAACCCTGATCGGGTTAGTCCGCATGTGCTGCGTCATTCTTTTGCAACACATATGCTCAATCGAGGTGCTGATTTACGAAGTCTGCAAACGCTACTTGGTCATGCTGACATTACAACCACACAGATTTATACGGCGACACGCCCCGACCGGCTTGCTGGTCTGGTGGCTAGCGCACATCCCCTTGCCACAAAGACGCAAGATAGTTAATATTAATTACACTTTATAGGATTCATGATGCGACATTTTCTTGATTTTGAGAAACCTATTGCCAGCCTTGAAGGCAAGGTTGAAGAGCTCCGCCATATGACGACTGATGGCAACATTAATATCGCTGACGAAATTGGCAAGTTACAGACCCGTATCGAACGTGAACTCAAGCAGACATATGAAAAGCTGGGTGCCTGGGACAAGGTGCAGGTTGCACGGCATCCTGAACGCCCGAAAATGCGTGGTATTGTCGATCAGTTATTCGAAGATTTCACGCCGCTTTCTGGTGACCGTAACTATGCCGAAGATCATGCTGTGATCGCGGGTATGGCGCGTTTCCGCGGCCAGTCTGTAATGGTTATGGGTACCGAAAAAGGCAGCACAACCGAAGAACGTATCAAATCTAATTTTGGTATGGTGCGCCCCGAAGGATATCGCAAAGCAACCCGCTTGATGGAACTTGCTGGCCGCTTTGGTTTGCCGGTTCTAAGCTTTATTGATACGGCTGGCGCCTATCCTGGGCGTGGTGCCGAAGAACGGGGTCAGGCCGAGGCGATCGCAACATCGATCCGCGCTTGTATGCGTCTGCCAACCCCAATGGTGGCGGCGATTATCGGCGAGGGCGGTTCGGGAGGCGCCATTGCATTGGCGGCGGGCAATCGCGTTGTCATGTTTGAACATGCGATCTATTGCCTGATTTCACCCGAAGGATGTGCGTCGATCCTGTGGCGTAGTGGCGAGCATGCCAAGGATGCGGCCGAAGCACTGCGTATTACATCGGATTATATGCAAAAGCTTGGTGTTGTTGATGATGTTGTGACCGAACCGCTTGGCGGTGCGCACCGTGATCAGGCTATGGCGATTACGGCATTGGGTGATTCGTTCGAAAAACAGCTTAAATCAATGGCTGGTATGAGTAGCAAAGACTTAATTGCTGATCGTGCCCAAAAATATATGCTGATGGGCGATAAGGGCCTCGCCTAAGGCCTTTTTGCCTAAACCGTTTTGGCTAAAGTAAGGCAGCTGGGCTAAGTATGCTTGGTCGGCTTTAAGATTGGATGCGTTGTGATCGCGGGAATGGCCTTGCGCGCTGACTCAATCCGGCTTTTATCGATATCGGCTATAATGACATCATCACCATCCTGTGCCTCGGCGATAATTTCACCCCATGGTGCTACAATCAGACTATGGCCATAGGTGATGCGGCCATCAGCATGTGTGCCCATCTGCCCCGGTGCGACCACATAACAACCTGTTTCAATCGCCCGCGCGCGTAACAGAATATGCCAATGCGCCTTGCCGCTATTCTGGGTAAAGGCGGCTGGCACCATCAACACATCAGCCCCATCCCGCGCTAGTTGGCGATATAGATGCGGAAAACGCAGATCATAACAGATCGTCATGCCGATGTTCAGATCATCAGCCTGCGCCAGAACCGGCTGATCGCCAGCTTGAAAATAGGCAGATTCTTCATAAATCTGTCCGTCTGCAACATTGGCATCGAACATATGAATTTTGTCATAGATCGCGGTAATGGCACCGCTTGGATCAATCAAATGCCCACGATTAACCAGATGACTTTGATTGACCAAATGACTTTGACTCATGGGGCTTTTGCCAACGGCTGTCCGCATCAGCATCGAGCCAACAAGCAACCAGATTTTATGTGTGGCGGCCTGTGCCTGGAGACGTTTGAGGCTGGCACTATCATGGGTATGCTCGGCAAGCTGGAACAACGTCTCACGATTTACAGGCAGAAAGCTGGCCGCTTCTGGCAGGCATACCATCTCCACCTGTTTGGCAACGGCCTGTGCAATCAGCGCTTCGATGACAGGAAAGGTCACATCGGCAGTAGCACCAGCACAATATTGCAAGGCGGCGATACGCATTTACGACTCAAGCTTAAGCAATTTATCGAGGTGGCCTGCCCGATCGAGTGCAAAAATTTCGTCCGAATCACCTATATGTTCATCATCGACAAAAATCTGTGGTGAGGTGTTACGGCCTCCGGATCGCTTTGTCATTTCGTCGCGTAAGTCACTGCTCAGCGATACATCGATCTGCTCAAAAGGGACATTTTTGGCTTGCAGAAGCCGTAACGCGCGGGCGCAATAGCCACATCCCATCTGTGTGTAAATTTCAATTTTGGCCATTTCCTGTATCCTACTCATTTAAATAAAGCGCGTTTGACGACTTAGCTGACGCGTGCAATTACCAAACCACATATTGACCCAGCACCAGCCTTTTGCAAGGTTTTTGCCGCTTCGAACAAAGTTGCACCTGTGGTCAAGACATCATCAATCAGCATGATTGGGCGATTGGCAAGCACAGCTTGCTGATGAGCTGGCACGGCAAAAGCACCGCGCACATTATCTTTGCGTTGCTGACGATTTTTGCCAGCCTGGCTTGGTGTGTTGCGGTGGCGGATCAGTAAAGTAGGCGCAAAATTATCAGGTGCCATATAACGCGCCAGCTCGGCTGACTGGTTGTAACGCCGCCGGAAATAGCGGCGTCGTTCTAGCGGAATCGGGATCACAAGCTGATTTGGCTCAGATAATTCATCAAAGAACCGCCGCACAAGCCGCGCCAGTAAAGGTGTCAGATGCAGGGCATCAGCATGTTTATAGCGGATGACGAGAGTGCTGGCGATATCATCATAGCGACAGGCGGCACGGATTCTGGCAAGTGGTGGTGGTGCGACCCAGCAGCTGGCACATCGGGTGTCGGGCAAAGCATATGGAAGTGGGCGGCCACAACAACTGCAAAAAGGTGTCGAAATCTGCTCTAGCCGTTGCCAGCAAGCGGCGCATAGACCCGCGCCTTCGCAAAATGTTCGACAATGTGGACAAAGATGCGGCAATAATATGTTGGCTAGCTGGTTGAACCAGATATTCAAATGCCCTGAATCCATAAAGCCCCCCCGTCTTATATTCTAATAACTGATATTCTCGCGTCTCATATTCTCCTAGCCTAAAGGATTAATGTGAAATTCTGGTTAACGCGGTCATCGTGGCAGGTAAATAGGGTTGCAGTTCTGGCTGAAGTCACTACATCAAAGGCATGAACCAGCCGATGCCGATCCTGTTTGATAAAGCCAGCCTGCGCCATCATCGTGATCGCGCCGCCACCAACTATGCTGATTTTTCCTTTTTAAAGGAGGAAGCAGCGATCCGTGTGATTGATCGGCTCGAACTGGTGCGTCGTGATTTTGATCTTTGTCTTGATTTTGGCTGTCATGATGGCGTGTTGTCACGGCATCTTGCCGATTTGGGCAAGACTAGCACAATCATCCATGCCGATTTGTCGCCGAAATTTGCCACCAATGCGTTGGCGCATGGGGCAGCGATTGCCTGCGACATAGACAGAGTGCCGTTTAGGCCAAGCAGTTTTGACGCGGTATTTTCATGTCTGACGATGCATTGGGTTGATGATCTGCCAGGTGTTATGGCGCAGATGCGCGCGGTGTTGAAACCTGATGGGCTGTTATTGCTAAGCATGCTTGGCGGCAACAGCCTGACCGAATTACGAAGCGCTTTGGCGGCGGCAGAAAGTGAAATTGACGGGGGCTTGAGTCCGCGTTGTGCGCCGATGGCCGATATTCGCGATATTGGGGGGTTGCTGGGGCGGGCTGGGCTGGCATTGCCGGTTGCCGATAGTGATCGTCTGACCATCACCTATCCGAACATGTTCCGATTGATGGCTGACCTACGCGGGATGGGCGAACAGAATGCCTTGATGGATCGTCTGCGCCGGCCAACCAGCCGTGCTTTATTCATGCGCGCAGCCGAAATTTATCAGGCTGAATATGGCCATGATGATGGCACCATTCCAGCCAGTTTTGAAATCATTACCCTGACAGGCTGGGCGCCACATGAAAGCCAGCAAAAACCGCTACGTCCTGGTAGTGCCACGCATCGACTAGCCGATATGCTAAATAGTGAAGAACAGGATCCAGAGGCTGGCTGATTACAAAAGATCCTGCAACATTGGAATCAACGGGATATCGGCAGGCGGCATCGGATAATCACGAAGCTGGTTTGGTCGCACCCATTTTAGCGTCCCGCCTTCGACAGGGCGTGGGCTTCCATGCCAGCGGCGGCATGCAAACAGCATCATCAATAGATGGAAATTATCATAGGCGTGGCTGGCAAAGCTAAGCGGGGCCAGACATGATTCGCTGGTGTTGATATCAAGCTCTTCCTGCAATTCACGGATCAGGGCGGCTTCGGGGCTTTCGCCGGTTTCGATTTTACCGCCCGGAAACTCCCATAGCCCGCCCATGCTTTTATGTGCTGGGCGTTGCGCCAGTAATATACGCCCATCAGTATCGATCAGTGCCACCGCACTGACCAACACAAGCGGCAGAAGGGGGTTAGCTTCGGTAGTCGGCATTGATCGAAATATATCCATGCGTTAAATCACATGTATATACCCGTGCGGTTCCAGAGCCGGTGCCAACCGAGACCGCGATGTCGATAGAGGATCCCTGCATATGAGCAGCAACAGGCGTTTCGTCAAAATTGTCGACACGTTGACCTGCCACCGCAACATCAAAGCCGCCAATGCGGACGCCGATGACATTTTGATCGATGCCCATGCCAGCTTTGCCAACCGCCATGACGATACGCCCCCAATTGGCATCACTGCCTGCAACAGCTGTTTTGACCAGTGGTGAATTGGCGACAGACATGCCTATTTTATAGGCATCAGAATCGTTGTCAGCGCCCAGAATATCGATAGTGATTAATTTTTGTGCACCGTCACCATCGCATACAATCTGCTTAGCCAAATCAACCAATACACCTTGTATAGCGTCATATAGGCGATCAAAATCAGTATGTGTTTCGCTGGTTATTTCATCATTACCAGCAACGCCGGTGGCAATGGCAAAGACGCTGTCATTGGTTGATGTGTCGCTATCGACGGTGATCGCGTTGAAGCTTTTCGCGTTTGCGCGGCGCAGAATATGAAGCAACATATCGGGGCTGATCGCAGCGTCAGTTGCGACATAGCCCAGCATTGTGGCCATATCAGGTGCGATCATGCCGGAGCCTTTGGCAATGCCACAAATGGTAATCTGTTTGCCATCAAGCTGGCAGGTGCTGGTCGCGCCTTTAGCAAAGGTATCGGTGGTCATAATGGCTTTGGCGGCATCATGCCAGCTGGCTGTATCATCGGCCAACAGATGTGGAAACTGGGCGGCCAGACAATCAGTATCCAATGGCTCGCCAATAACACCGGTAGATGCCAGTAGAATGGCATCTTTATCGATATGACACGCCTTCGCCAGCGCGTCGGCCGTGGTCATGGTGGCAAAATGCCCGTTGTCGCCAGTAAAGGCATTAGCATTGCCAGCATTGGTCAAAATTGCGGCTGGGCGGGTCTGGCATAGGGCTTGTGCCAGACGATCCTGACACCATTGCACCGGCGCGGCGGCTGTATCGCTTTGGGTAAACAGACCAGCAAAGTGACAGCCTGCTATAGTCCGCATTAACAGCATATCGTCGCGCCCCTGATATTTCATACCACTGGCGGCGGTTGCCATTGTCAGGCCGCCAATTGACGGCATGTCTGGAAAACTATCAGGTGCCAACGGAGAAATAGACATGCAGACTCACCTTTGAAAAGGCGCGCCGTAAAGGGCGCACCTGAATGTTGTTACTGGGCTTTGGCCTGTACTTCGGTACGGACATCTTCAAAGCTGCGTAATTCGATAGCTTGATCGGCACGCAAGCCTTCGATAACCCGGCCAAGATGCTGGCGTGACAGGCTGTTGACAAGCTGATCGCGCATAGCATCGAAAGATGGGGCAGGTTTGACAGCCTTTTCGCTGACCTTAATCACGTGCCAGCCAAATTGGGTTTGAACTGGCTTTGCTGAAAAGCTTCCTGCCGGAAGCGCGAAAGCGGCGGTTTCAAACGCAGGAACCATCTGGCCACGGCCAAAGGTGCCAAGCTCACCACCATTCGGACCGCTAGGGCCAGTTGATTTTTCTTTCGCGATTTCGGCAAAATCAGCACCATCATTCAAGCTTTTGATGATGGCAACAGCTTCGTCTTCGGCGGCAACCAGAATATGTGATGCGGTGATCTGTTCACGTGATGCTTCATCAGCGACAAAGGTATCATAGGCCTGTTGCAAGGCGTCATCTGTCATCTTTTCACGCACGGTAACGGCCAGCCAGGCTTCGGCCAAGATGCGCTCACCAGCCAGTTTCATGGCATCTTGAACAAGCGGATCATCGGCAATTTTTGCCGCCACTCCAGCCTTGGCGGCCAGCTTGGTATCGATTATATCAGCTACAATATCGCCAAAATAGTCCTGCATTGGCTTGTTGCGATATTCCGGGGGTAATCCTTCGGCTGCCTTCATGACCTGATCGAGCCAGATTGTTTCACCATTGACAGTGGCAACTGAAATACGATTTTCAGCATGTGCCATAGTGGCAAAAATAAGCATCGAAATCGCACAAAATAAACGGAGAATAACTTGCATTGAAAAGACCTTCTGAGTGTTTTTCTAAACGTTGGGCTAATGGCTTTTATAAACCAGCGACGCTGTGACCGTAAAAGCTTTGTAAACCTCACGGTCAGGGCAACAGAAAGATTGTTACCCAAGCCAAGAAGATACTGCAAGCATAGCTTTACAGCTACTTGATTCTAATTGAGCTATAAAGGGCGTTCTGATTGACAAAACGGCTGTCTATGCCTATGTCCATGAGTGTGCGAAAGAGCCTGGTTTAGGTCTCGTGCCTATTTTAGAACAGCCGCCTGGCTGGAGGATTTTAGATGTTAGGTTCATTGGCAAAAAGCTTGTTTGGCAATTCGAACGATCGAGCTGTGAAGCGCTTCATGCCGCAGATTGACGCGATTAATGCGCTTGAGACAAACTTTGAAGGCTTAGATGATGCTGGTCTGAAAGCCAAAGCCCAAGATTTGCGCGCCCAAGTCGAAGCGGGGGCTGATAAAGAAAGTTTGCTGGCCGAAGCGTTTGCGCTGGTGCGCGAAGCGGCAAAACGCGCCCTTGGCCAACGTCATTTCGATGTTCAGCTTATGGGTGGTATAGCCCTCCATAATGGACAGATTGCTGAAATGAAAACAGGTGAAGGTAAAACGCTTGTTGCGACCTTGGCGAGTTTTTTGAATGCACTTGATGGCAAGGGCGTACATGTTGTTACGGTTAATGATTATCTGGCATCGCGTGACGCGGCTTGGATGGGCAAGGTTTATGAAAAACTAGGTCTGAGCGTTGGCTGCATTGTCGCGGGCCTTGATGATGATGCGCGACGTGCTGCCTATCATGCCGATATTACCTATGGCACCAATAATGAGTTTGGCTTTGATTATTTGCGCGATAATCTGAAATTCCGGCTTGAGGACATGGTTCAGCGTGACCATCACTTTGCCATTGTTGACGAGGTTGACTCGATCCTGATTGACGAAGCGCGAACCCCGCTGATTATTTCAGGGCCTGCCGAGACCAATATCGCGCTATACACAATCGCCGATGCGATCATCCCGGATCTGATCGAAAATGATTTTGACCTTGATGAAAAGGGTAATTCTGTCTCGCTGACCGAAGATGGCATCGAACATGCCGAAACGTTATTAAAGGCGGCAGGCGCATTTGAAGAAGGCACATTATACGATATCAACAATGTTGGATTGCTTCATCATGTCAATCAGGCGTTAAGAGCCCATAAGCTGTTCCAGCTTGATACGCATTATATGCTGAAAGCCGGACAGGTTGTCATTATTGACGAATTTACCGGACGCGCGATGGATGGGCGCCGCTTTTCCGATGGATTGCATCAGGCGATTGAGGCTAAAGAAAAGGTTGAAATTCAGGCTGAGAATCAGACTCTGGCATCGGTTACATTCCAGAATTATTTCCGCATGTATGAAAAGCTGGCAGGCATGACTGGTACTGCTTTGACCGAGGCAGGCGAATTTTCTGAAATCTATAATCTGGATGTGACCGCGATACCGACCAACCGTGATATACAGCGTATTGACCATGATGACGAAGTCTATCGTACCGGTGATGAACGTGACGCCGCCGTGATTGATCTGATCACTGATTGCCAGACGCGTGGCCAGCCCGTTCTGGTTGGGACGATCAGTATCGAAAAATCCGAAACCCTTTCGAAAGTATTGACCAGCAAAAAAATTAAGCATCAGGTTCTCAATGCACGCTTTCACGAAGAAGAAGCCAAGATTATTGCACAGGCCGGTGTGCCTGGCGCAGTGACGATTGCAACGAATATGGCAGGTCGTGGAACGGATATTCAGCTTGGTGGTAATCTGGAAATGCGGATCGCTGCCGAGGTCAAACCAGAAAGCGCCTCAGCAGATAAAGATACGACAGCGATTACGGCTGAGGTTGAGGCGCTGAAAGCCGAAGCGCTTGCTGCTGGCGGCCTTTATGTGATCTGTACCGAGCGGCATGAATCACGGCGGATTGATAATCAGCTTCGTGGCCGTACTGGCCGCCAAGGTGATCCTGGCGCGTCAAAATTCTTTTTGTCTTTGCAGGATGATCTAATGCGTATTTTCGGATCCGAAAAGCTGGACGGTATGTTGCAAAAGCTGGGGCTTGAAGAAGGTGAAGCGATCATTCACCCCTGGATCAACAAGGCGGTTGAAAAAGCCCAGACCAAAGTCGAAGCGCGCAATTTTGAAATTCGTAAACAGCTGTTGAAATATGATGATGTGATGAATGATCAGCGCAGTGTTATTTTTGACCAGCGCAAGGAAATCATGCGGGCCACCGATGTACAGGACACTGTCAGCGATATGCGGCGTGAAGCGGTTGCAACAATTGTTGCCAATGCCATTCCGCAAGGTAGTTATCACGATCAATGGGATGCTGATCAGATGGCGGCTGATGCCCAGAGGGTGCTTGGTCTGACCGTGCCC